>JADYZQ010000141.1 GCA_020853015.1 Deltaproteobacteria bacterium | reverse complement strand
CCACCGAGAACCGCCTGCCCGCGGCGGGCGAGGGCGGGCCCGGGCTGATGGCCTTCGACCTGGTCTTCAATCCCGGCGCGGCGACCGTCGTGAACGACGGCGTCGAGATCCGCATGGTCAAGGTGGGCAGCCGCACCGAAGCGAACCCGATCGGCATCGAGGCTAGGATGAAATTCAACGTTTTGGGGACCGTCGGCATCCCCAAGTTGACCGGAAACGTCCTGCTGCAATTCGATTTCCTGTCGGCCTTGATCGACCACTCGGTCATCGACGCCCCCCTCGAGACCATCGACTACCGGCAACAGCCGGAGCTGGCGCCGGAGCCGCTGCGCCTGCGCTTCAGCGACGCCGAGGACCCCGCTTTCCAAAACGTCGAGCTCGACGCGGAGGTGGTGGACATCCTCGACCCGGATTTAAGCCTCGCCGACCGCATCAAGGTATTGCGCATCTTCACCTCGCGGGCCAGCGTCGGCATCGACGGACAGCGCCTGGGCTCGGGCGACGGCTCCGACAAGTGCCGCGAGCCGGAGAGCCTGCTGGGGCCCTACCGCAACGGCGACTGCTCGTATTTCTACCACAACATCCTGTCCAGCGAGACGGGCCTCTACGACTCCGAGTCGGGGCATTTCACGCTGCCCGGCATCGTCTTGCGCATGCAGAACCCCTACCACGCGGATATTCTGGGACGTTGGCCGGCCAGCAATCCCGGCGGTAACCCGGACTACTTGATGGATGTGACGCTGTCTTTGGCCTTCACGACGCATCTATTGGATCGTCGGACGCTCGAGGAAGGCGGCCAAGAGATGCTTTTGGTGCCGGACGGCCGCGTCTCGGAAACCGAATTGCTGTTGAAGGACAAGCGCCACGGGCCGGAATGTCCCGCCGGTTATCTCGATAACGTCAAGCCGCGGTTTCACTGTTACCTCTCCGCGGGGGATCGGTATCTGCAGGGTTACGAGGCGACGCTCAGGGCGGGACAGACGAAATATTACGACGTGGTGTTGGTCGGCGCGGCGCAGTTTCCTCCGGGCGGGCCCGGAACCAGCAACCCGGACCTGCCGTGGTTCTTGGGGGATTCGGGCGGCAGCCGCATCTACATCGCCATCCAAGGTCGGATGTACCGCGAGGAATGAACCGCGCTCAGTGGGCCAAGTCCACCATGAAACCGACGATCAGCGACGCCGGATTGACGGTCAGGGCGCGGTTGGGCGCCGTGTCACCCGTCACGGTGTTGGCCGAGTCCCAAAAGCCGATCTGCGTGCGGCTTTGTTGCACGTAAAGCACGTTTTCCACGAATAGGACCTGCCCCATGTCGAGCGTCAAGCCGGTGGCGTCGCCTTCCAGGCTGCGGTCCGTGGGCACGGCGACGGAGCCGTTCAATGTGGAGACTGAATTGAAGATTTCCACCGAGGGGTTGAAACGCTCGGCCACGTATAGGAAGTCGTTGGGGACGTTCATCGTGAGGGAGCTGACGAAAACGAAGGGTTGGGTGTCGTCCGTAATGGTCGCGTCGGCCGGAGGGTTGTTGACCCCCAAGGTCGAGGCATTGTCGTAGGCCTTGACCGAGGAGGTGCCGGGGTCGCCCACATAGAGCCTGTCGCGCTGCGTGTCGACGAAGACGGCGCTGGGCGGGTATCCAAGCCCGATGCGCCGGTTGGGCGCGGTACCCGTGGGGGCGGTGCTGATGCCGTCCCACACCCGTATCGAAAAGTCGGTGAGGTCGGCGCCGTAGAGCCGGTCGTTGTCGACGTCATAATAGAGGGAAATCAGTCGATTGGTTCCGGTGTAGGTGCGGCGCGGTTCGATGTCGCCGTCCGCCTCGGAGCCGGGTATGAAAGCGAAGACCTCGCCCTCGGTGGAATCCGCGACGTAAAGGATGTCGCGCCTCGGGTCGACGGTGAGCGCGGTGGGGGTCTCGATTTGGGTGTTCTCGCCCGTCAGGGTGCGAACCGGGTCTTGGGCGCCGTCGAGCGTCGCGATGTTGTCGTAGATGTAGACCGCGGCGTTGGCGCGGTCGAGGACGTAGAGCAGGCCGGTCGCCACGGGGACCGGATCCCCTCCGGCGCTGCAGCCCGAGGCGATCAGGGCGGTGAAGAGCAGGGTGCATAGGGCGCGGGTCAGTTTTCTCATCGGGGGACCTCCGGGCGGAAATATGAAGGAAAGACGGGAAATAGGAAAGCGCGAATTCCTCGACCTTCTCCATTGCAATTTTCGGCGAATTCCCGAATAAAAGCCGATTTTCCGAAATCATGCGCAAGATCAAGCTCGTCATTCAATACCAAGGCACGAATTACCAGGGCTGGCAGGTCCAGCCCACCGGTCCGACCATCCAGGGAATCTTCGAGAACATCTTAAGCGAGATATGCCACGAGCGGGTGACGCTGATCGGCTCGGGCCGCACCGACTCGGGCGTGCACGCCCTGGCGCAGGTCGCCCATTTCGCCACCTCGCACGGCATCGACCTTAAGACCCTGCACCGGGCGCTCAATGCCAAGCTGCCTTACGACATCGTAGTGCTGTCGGTGGAGGAGGCCCCCGAGGCCTTCGACGCGCAGAAGAGCGCGAAGCGGAAGACCTATACCTATTTTCTTCTGCACAGCGACCATAAGGCGCCCTTCCTTTCTTCCTATAGTTGGCGCGTGTGGGGCGACCTGGACTTGGAGGGCATGCAGGAGTGCCTGGACATGCTGGTCGGCGAGCACGATTTCGCCAGCTTCAAGGCGGCGGACTCCACCACGAAGACCTCGGTGCGCCGCATAGAGGCGGCGCGCCTGCAGCGGGCGCCGCTGCGGGACGTCGGCAACAGCCTGATGGGCCTGTTCGGCCTGGCGGGGATCCTGCCGGCCCTGGGGGCCGAGGACTGCTTTCATCCCGAGGCCGAAGCGGGGCCCGCCTTGATCGCCGTGACCCTGCAAGGCCCGGGTTTCTTGAAGCACATGGTGCGGAATATCGTGGGGACCTTGCTGGAGGTGGGACTAAGCCGCATCGGCCCCGAGGATTTTCGGCAAATTCTCGCCGCGCGGGATCGAAATCGGGCGGGCGCGACGGCCCCCGCCTGGGGCCTTTTTTTGGTCAAGGTGGATTATTAAGGCGACGGAGCTTAGGTCTCGGTGAGGTTCAGGGTCCCGTCCGTGCCGCCGGTGAAATTGTACTCCGTCCCGGTGAACGAGATCGTGCCCCACTGGTTGAGGTCGGGCGAGGGTTCGGCCGTCACGATCGCGTCGGGATAGAGGGACTGCAGCAATTCCACCAGGCGCTGGGTGGCGGCCTCCATCTTGGTTTTTTTGACGTCGTCGGGCTTGCACTCGTTGAAGGCGGCGACCACATCATTGACGGCTGAGGTGAGATCCGCGTCCAGGATACCCAGGAATTGAACCAGCTTGGCATCCGGCTTCTCGGGTGGAAATTCCTTGTCTTTGATAGCCTTCTTTAAATCCTCAATCGTGTCGTAAGTATAGCCCGCGGCCTTGAGAGCGGAGATGAGTTGGGCCTCGGTGCGACCGGTGGCGTCCAGCAGGGTGCTGACGACGGCATCGGCGCTGACGCCGCCCGTGTTTTCTCCCGTAGCGCTAGTGCCGCCGTTGACGGTAAGGCGCTCGGCCAGATCCGCCGGGATTTCGTCCGAAGCGACGCCGTTATAGGTGATGTATTCGGCGTTTACGTTGACATTGGCCTTGTAGCCCTTTTGAACCTCGTAGGTGTCCGTTGTTCCGTCCTTGTGCTTGACCGTAATGATCAAGATATCGGCCTTGTCCCCGGTACCCATCTTGACGTCGACCTCATCGGAAGGCTTCACGGAAATATTCGCGTCGGAGTAGACGACGTGGGTCTGGCTTTCGCCCGGGTTGGCCCAGAAGTCGATGGTGCCACCCGCGAACTCGGGCTCGTAGAGGATGGTGCCGTCTTCCTGGACCACGCCCTCGATGCTGGCGT
>JADYZQ010000140.1 GCA_020853015.1 Deltaproteobacteria bacterium | reverse complement strand
TAGTATTTCTGAGATTTTCAATGGCCTTATTTTTGGGATAGCTCATAACGAAAATCTCCAAAATTATAGCTAATTTTTCCGTTTAGACTTAAGCCGTCAGCACTCGCTGACAAAGTCTGTATCGGGAATTCACGCAATGCGCTACATCAGCAAAAAATAACCCAACGGCAGGCAAATAATCTTATCCTCCGGAAAATGGCCCAATGGCCCATCGTTAATCACGATCCCATAGTCGCATGAAATCCTTTCCATGGTTTTTCTTACTTGGGCGCGATCCTTTTCACCTATGCCGATTTCGATGACGATCTGTTTGCGATTGGCGATTTGTAGAATGAAATCGGCGCCGCCCTGGGCCGCGTCATAACTTAACGCCCCCGCCCCCGATCCGAGGAACTCCCGGTTCAAGTGCAGGGCCGCGGCGTCTTCCAAAAGTTTCCCCATCCTTGTGTGGAAGGTGGCTTCATTGCCGACAATGCCCAACAAGGACATGCGGATGGCCGGGGACATAAAAAGAAACTTCGAGGGCTTGGTGAGTTTTCCTTTATGGGAGCCGTGAGGCAGGACCCGAATCAGCAATGCCGCTTGCTCCAATACCGAAAGAACCCGCTGTATCGTGATGCTGCTTTCCATTCCCACGAGGCTCGGTAATTTAGCGAGGCTCAAAACATCCGTGGCGTCCGCCAATAGGAATAGGAGCCGTTTGATCAATTGCAGAGTCTTGAAATCGAAAGACTTCAGGCTCTCGATGTCCTTTAAGATGATCTTATCCAGCAAGCCGTTGATCGCTTCATAGACCTGATTTGGATTGGTGAACTGAAAGGCGAAGGGTAGGGTGCCGAGCATCAGGTATTGCTGGATTTGCATTTTATCCACCCGGCTCCAATATTGGAGGATATCTTTTTCCAGTGCGATAAGCTTGTCATGGGCCTCGGCGCTGTTCGATGAAAAATAAACGGCCTGTTTAATTTGGTCTTTAAGGCCCGTGATGGGATAAATTTCCTGTCGGAGCATTTGGAATTCTGGGAAGCTTAGGGGATACATCTTTTCAAAGACCGCGCGCCGAAGCACATCGGGGTTTGTTTGCAATTCAATGGCGGAGGAGCCGGTACAAAAGATAAAAACTTGCTTGGACCGGTCATAAAGAGATTTGAGAGCGAGGTCCCATTTGGAGTCGTATTGGACCTCGTCGATGAAGAGGAAGATCGGCCTTTCCGCGCGCTCAAAACTTTCACCTAAAATGCTTTCATAGGATTCGAGGATTTCCACGAGGTTGGAATTGATGAGGCCGGTGGCCTCGTCGAGGGAGACGTATAGGACCCGCAGCGGATCGAAACGGTTTTGGAGTTTTAAGAACAGCTGGGCCAATACGGTCGTTTTGCCGACACCGCGAAGGCCCGGGACGATGATCCAGCGTTGTTCTGTCTTGCCGGAAATGAAGTCGTCGAGATGTTTTTGGAGTTTTACGTATATGTGTCTTTGAGGGTAGTTTTTTCCTTGAGGGTCGGTGATGTGCCCTCTTAATCGATACGGGCCCTGGGCTATTTGTCCTTGGATATATTGAAGAACATTTTTATTCATATATTTTAATATATTAATAATATTAATTATTACAATATTTAAATATTGTAAATTAAATTATCGTTTAATTTCAGCTAGATATATTTCTGGCAGGTTAGTTTTTCCAGAACCGTTAAATCGGTGAAGAAACTCCAGCAGCTATGATGCGGTTGTTTGCTTACCCACCTATTGGAATGCCGACTCCGTCGCCCCCACCCATTGACAAATTAGCCCCCACCGGGTTTCCTGAGTCATGGCCGAAGCCTTCCAATCTTTCCTCAAGGCGGTCCAAGCCGGCGCGGGGCTTTCTTGGCAAGGCATTCAAACGCTCGCCCAACGCAAGCCCCGTTACCTGTCGGTCCTGAACGGCATCGTCGGCGACACCCTCGCCAGGCACAAGAGTCGGCTGGCGATTCCGATGACCCTGCAGGGCGATATCCGCGGCGACAGGCTTTGCGTGTTGGTCCACGGCCTCTGCGATTCCGAGACGACATGGCGATTCCCCGAGGATCCCGTCCGCGACTACGGCTCGCTGCTTCGGGAACACTGCGGCTATTCGCCGCTCTACGTTCGCTACAACTCCGGGCTCCACATCTCCACCAACGGCCGGCGCCTGGCCAAATTGCTCGGCGAAAGATTGGCCTCCGAAGGGGCCTCGGTCCGGGAAGTGACCTTCATCGGTCACAGCATGGGCGGACTGGTGGTGCGCAGCGCCTGTCACTATGCCAAAAAGGCGGGGGCGCCCTGGGTGAAACGGGTGAGGAAAATCTTCCTCCTGGGCACGCCGCACCGGGGGACGGACCTCGAAAAGCTGGGCAACTTGACCAGCGCGATCTTGCGTGTGATCCCCAATCCGGTGACCCTGGGGATCGCCGCCCTGGGCAATATGCGCAGCGCCGGCATCAAGGACCTGCGCTTCGGTTATCTATTGGACGAAGATTGGAAGGGTCGGCATGCCGACGAGCTTTGGCGGGACAACAGCCACCCGGTCCCCTTGCTGGATGGGGTGAGCCACTACCAAATCGCCGCGACGCTGGCCAAAAAATCGGATCATTTTCTCGCGCATTATTTCGGCGACGGCCTGGTTCCCTCGAGAAGCGCGGCGGGTCGGAGCTTTCGCAAGTCCAAGACCATCCCTTTTGCCGCCGAGCATTTCAAGGTGCTCAAGGGCCTTTCGCACAGCGAGTTGGCCCACCATGACGAAGTCTACGAACAATTGCGGGCCTGGATTCGAGAGCCCTGACGGGCCGCCGGCCGGGGAAGGCTCAGCCGACTCTGCCGCCTCGGCCGGATCCTCGATTGCGCCGCCGTCTGCGGAACGAGCGCTTCGGCCCCAGCTTGTAAGGACGCTGTTTCTCTTTGTCCGCCCGGGGGGATGGACCGGCCCCAGGCTCGGGGCGAGGCAGCGCCTGCGTCGCCAGCCCCGGCATCTGCGACACCGTGAGCTGTTTGCGGATCAGGCGCTCGATCGCTCGGATTTCGTTGCGTTGGTCGGGCGTGGCGAAGGAGATCGCGCGGCCCTTCCGTCCGGCCCGGCCGGTGCGGCCGATGCGGTGCACGTAGTCCTCCGAGTTGGTCGGCAGGTCGAAGTTGACCACCGCCTCGATCCCGTCGACGTCGATGCCGCGCGCGGCGATGTCGGTTGCCACCAAGACGCGGTATTTGCCCGACTTGAAGCCGCTCAGCGCGTCGCGGCGCTGGGCCTGGCTGCGGTTGGAATGGATCTCGGTCGCCTTATGCCCCATCAGCTTGAGCGTATGCGTCACCTTCCGCGCGCCGTGCTTGGTGCGCAGGAAGACCAGCATGGTCCCCGAGATGTCCTGGAGCAACCTTTCGAGCAGCGAGAGCTTCGCTTCCCGCTGGATGACGAAGATCTCCTGCTCGATATCC
>JADYZQ010000139.1 GCA_020853015.1 Deltaproteobacteria bacterium | reverse complement strand
TGGGCTCGGAAGCCGGCGAGACCGCGAAGCGGGGCCGGGCGGATTTTTGGAAAAGCTTTCCCTCGATCCCCGCCGTCAAGAACGGTCAAATCCACGCCCTCGACATCGAGACGATGCGCGCGGCGCCTAGCCTGCCGGCCACGCTGCGCGGGCTCTTCACGCTCTTGCACCCGAGGTCCCCATGAACCTTCCCGCCGTCCCCACGCCCGGCGTCGTCAAATGGTACCGGTTTTATTGCGCCGTCATGATCTTCGTCTATACCCTGACGCTGGCGCTCTCCGTCCTGGGGCTTATCTTCGCCAAGCACTGGATGGTCGAGCCCGACGCGCCGCCCTGGCTGATGACCGGCTACATGGTGTTTCTGGGCATGATGAGCCTGGCCTTGATCGGCGTCTTCGTCGCGACCTTCTTCCTGCCGCGCTCCCCCGGGGCCTGGATCTACCACATCATCCTGATCTGCCTGGGCCTAAGCAGCCCCTGCTTCATCCCGATCTGCGTCCCGCTGCTGATCTACTGGCTGCAACCCCCGGCCAAGGCCTATTACGGCCGCGATTGAGCGCGTTTTTTTAATTTGACGAATCGGGACTTCCGGCTATGAAGCCGCCATGGCCGAATTGTTCACCCCCGAAAACCTCGTCGCCCTCCTTACCCTGACCAGCCTCGAGATCGTCCTGGGCATCGACAACATCGTCTTCATCGCCATCCTGACCGGGAAACTCCCGGCGCATCAGCAGGGCAGGGCCCGGCGGATCGGACTTTTCCTGGCGATGGGCCTGCGGATCGTCCTGCTCTTGGGGATCAGCTGGGTGATGGGCCTGACCAAGCCGCTCTTCGAGGTCTTCGGCCACGGCTTTTCGGGGCGCGACCTGATCCTGCTCATCGGCGGCCTCTTCCTCATCGCCAAGGCGACCCACGAGATCCACGACAAGCTGGAGGGCGCCGAGCACGTCGACAAGAAGGTCGCGGTGCGTTCCTTCAGCGCGGTGATTCTGCAGATCCTGGCGCTGGACATCATTTTCTCGCTGGACTCGGTCATCACGGCGGTCGGCATGGCCAAGCACATCGAGATCATGATCGCGGCGGTGGTGATCGCGGTGGGCGTGATGATCCTCTTCGCCGGCAAGGTGAGCCACTTCATCGAGAGGCACCCCACCTTCAAGATGCTGGCCCTGGCCTTCCTGCTGCTGATCGGCGTGATGCTGACCGTCGAGGGCGTCGGCCAACACATCAACAAGGGCTACATCTACTTCGCGATGGCCTTCTCGCTCTTCGTCGAGGTCCTCAACATCAAGCTGCACAAGCCCGGCAAGCCGTTGCAGCTGCGGGACGAGCCGAAGCTGGACGAGGCTTAGTCCCGACCGAGGTTCGCTGGGATCATAGGTAGTACTTGCCGAATCCTTCCAAAAACTCAGAAATGACGCAATCCCGTGGGCCCGCGGACGATAAGCGTCCCACGCCACGACACCGCCATTTTCGAGGGGATCCCATGTCACGGAATTTCGCCAAGGCCCTGGCCGGCCTGTCCCTAATTTCGCTCATCGCCTGCGGCGGAGGCGCCTCGAACGCCCCGGAGAACCCGGCGCCGCCGGCCCCGCCCAGCTTCAACTACGTCGCCCTGGGCGACAGCCTGGCCGCCGGGGTGCAAGACGGCACCACCAACGAGCACACCCAGCCGCACAGCTACGCGGCGATCCTCGCCAAGCAGCTGGCCAAGGCCTACGGCGGAACGCTGACCATGCCCCTGCTCGCGGTCGACGGGCCGCGCAAGAATCCCGACAAGATCCCCACCCTCCTCGGCATCTCGGGCGAGGACTCCAAGAGCATTTTCGAGACCAAGGCCACGGGCGAAGCGCTGAGCTCCGCGAGCGGCCTCCACGACCGCACCTTGGCGCCGATCGCCTTTTCCGAATACCGCGGAGCGCCCACCAGCCAGCTCGACGCCGCGCTTTGGCTGGCCGAGAAATGGAAAGACGCGGATCCCGCCACGCCCAAGATCATGACCCTTTGGCTCAACAACGACGTGCTGGGCTCGGTGGTCCAAATCGGCAACGAGAATTACACCGCCGCGGGCATCGCGGCGGCGATGACACCTCCGGAGGAATTTGCGGGGAATATGGATTTTGTCTTGGAAAAATTGGCCGCGACCGGCGCCGAGGTCTTCGTCGGCAACATCCCCGACATCACGCAGATCGCCTATCTGGTCTCGGGCGAGACGGTGAAACGCTGGACGAGCCTGACCGTCCCGGCCGACCGCCTGCCGGAGGGCGCCCGGATGAGCCTCCCGGCCGCCTTGCGGATCTACACGGACTTCCTCGCGGGCCGCGAGTGGGAAGCGGCGCTGGCGGAGCACCTGGTGGACGGTTCGGTCTTGACCGCCGAGGAAGCGGCGCCGATCCAGGCCCGCATCGTCGCCTTGAACCAAATTCTCGCCGACCTGGCGGCGAAACACTCCCTGCATCTCGTCGACCTGAACGCTTCCCTGCGAGCCCCGCAGACCGTCGAGGGCACGACCTACACCGCCGAGTGGGGCGCGGGCGGGTTCTTCTGCCTGGACGGCGTGCACTTCTCGCACAGCGGGCACGCCTACGCGGCCAATCTTTTCATCCGCGCGATCAACCAGGCCCTCGGCGCCTCGGTCCCCGAGATCGAGGTCTCGCAGGTGCGCCTCGACGACCCCTACGTCGACGCCGACGGCGACGGCTTCCCGCGCGGGCCGAGCTACGAGCCCGTGCGGCCCATCGTGCAGCTGCTCTTCCAATTCCGGGACGCGGACGATACGGATCCCGGGGTGGGGATTATCGGGACGCCGGAGACCAT
>JADYZQ010000138.1 GCA_020853015.1 Deltaproteobacteria bacterium | reverse complement strand
TGCAGGTAGCAGAACAAGCGGAGGCCCGGGCGAAAGTAGGAAAATTCCTGGGGGAGGGGCTCTTTGACCTTCACCACCAGCTGCGCCCCCACGTAGAGGGCCCGTGCGTTCGCCGCCAGGGCGGCGCCGGCCCGGCGGTACTCGGCGTCCGGATACCCGCTGCCCGCCCCCGCGCCGCGCTGCACCAAGACCCGGTGCCCGGCGCGGACCAATTCGGCCACGGCATCGGGAAGCAGGGCGACGCGGCCTTCGTGGTCTTTGATCTCCTTGGGAATGCCGACGATCACGGAAAGATTTTAGCCCAGCGGCGCCGGAATGGAGAGAAGGAAATTTCCATGGACTTCCGCGGACCCGGCCGATACCGTGGCGGGACTATGCGACGACTCCCCCTACTTGTCCTGCTCTTCCTGTCTTTACCCCTGCACGCCTCGGCAGCCGCTCCCAGCCCGACGAAGGCCCCCAGCGCGATTCAAGCCTTGTCGGTATACCCCGCGGACATCCGCCAGGCGACCGTGGGCGTCCTCGCCTACCCCGGAACCCTGGTGCAGCTCGCCCAGATCCAGGCCAAGACAGGCGCCGCCTTTCGAACCTTGTTGGCGACCGCCCCTCAGGACACGCAGAAGAAACTTTGGCAGCTGCTGCGCTATCCCAAGCTGGTGGAAGACCTGGCTGCCTTCGGCCCCCAAAGCGGAAAATCGGTGAAGCAGATCGACGCCGCCTATCCGAAGGATTTACAGCCAATCGCCTCCGACTTGGCGCAAAATCACTATGACCTGCTGCGCAAGACCGCCGACCTAAACCGCCAGGCGGGTCAAGAGTTCCGCCAAGCGCTGCAGTCGCTGCCCGGGCCCGCCCAGAAGAATTTCCAAACCGTCGCCGCGCATTCCGAAATCTTGCACATCCTCAGCCAAAGCCTGCAGCTCGGCGGCGTCGCGCCCGACTCCTTCAAAAAAGACCCCAAGCCCCTCACCCAGAAGGCGCAGGCCTTAGCCCAGCAATTGCAGCAGGCCCCGACGGCGGCGCATCCGGAAAACTGGAAAGCTTCCGCCCAGGATGACCCCAAGGCGGTGGCGGCCTTGCAGAAGACGGCGACGGCTTTCGAAAAGCAGAACGACGCCGAGCTCGACGAGGACCCCAACCCGAAGGGCGCGGTGCAGGCCAACGTGGGTTTCACGCCTTATTCCTCGGTCTTCGTTCCCGTCGGCTGGGCCTATCCCTTTTGGTTCGGCTGGCCGGATTGGGATCCCTATCCTTATTGGTGACCCGGCCCGGGCGGCCGCGGCAAATACCTAAAAATTTAAAGGCACTCTTGCTCGTAGTTGATCAAGCTGGAGTAAAAGCGAAACGACGGGTGCTTCTCCTGGATGTACTCGCGCTCCCAGTCGTTTTTGAAGAAGATCATCGGATAGCCGCGCACGTCGTAGAAGACGTGCGAGCTGTAGTAGCGCAAAAACTCGTCCATGGCCTTGGGGTCCTCCGCGTGGAACCAGCGCGACACCGAGTAGTTCATGGGCGTAAAGACCGCGTCCGCCCCGTACTCGTTCAGCAGGCGAAACTTCACGACCTCCAGCTGCAGCTGTCCGACGACGCCGATGAAGGTCTCGGAGGTGTTCTTGCGGCGGAAGATCTGCGAGGTGCCCTCCTCCGAGAGCTGCTCGAGCCCCTTTTGCAGCTGCTTGTTCTTGATCGGATTCTTCAGCTCGACCCGCGAGAACAGGTCCGGCGAAAACTGCGGAATCCCGACGAACTTCAAGGCCTCACCTTCCGTCAAGGTGTCCCCGATGCGCAGGTTGCCGCGGTCATGGATGCCGATGATGTCGCCCGCGTAGGCCCGGTCGACGTTCTTGCGCTCCTGCGACATGAACTGCAGCGCGTTGTTGATCTTGAAGTCCTTCTCCTGCCGCACGTGGTATACGGTCATGCCCTGGACGAACTCCCCGCTGCAAACGCGCAGAAAGGCGCAACGATCGCGGTGCTTGGGATCCATGTTCGCCTGAATCTTGAAGACCAAACCGCTGAACTTCTCCTCGTCGGGCCGAACCTCGCGCCCCTCCGCTTGCCGCGGCCGCGGCGAAGGCGCGTAGCGCGCGAAGGCGTCCAGCAGCTCCTGGACGCCGAAGTTGTTGACCGCCGACCCGAAAAAGACCGGGCTCAAGTTCCCCGCGAGGAATTTCGCCTCGTCGAAGTCGTGCCCCGCCCCGCAGAGCAGCTCAAGGTCGTCCTTCAGCTTGTCCAGCCACTCGGTCCCGACGCGCTCGCGCAGGGCCGGGTCGTCCAAGTCCGAAAAAACCTCCTGATGGAAGTCCCGCGTCAGCTTCCCGGGCTGGAAGAGTCGTATCTTTTTCTCCATGAGGTCGTAGACGCCCTTAAAGCGGCTCCCCTGCCCCACCGGCCAGGTGACGGTGAAGCAGGGCAGCTTGAGGACCTGCTCGACCTCGTCGATCAGCTCGAAGGGATCGCGTCCCTCGAGATCGACCTTGTTCATGAAGGTGAGGATGGGCAAGTGCCGATCGCGGCAGACCTGAAAGAGCTTCTTGGTCTGGGTCTCAATGCCCTTCGAGGAGTCGATCACCATCAGGGCGCTGTCGACCGCAGTGAGCACCCGGTAGGTGTCCTCGCTGAAGTCCTCATGGCCCGGGGTGTCGAGGAGGTTGAACTCCTTCTCCGCGTAGGAAAACTGCATGACCGAGGAGGAGACGGAGATCCCGCGCTGCTTCTCGATCTCCATCCAGTCCGAGGTGGTGTAGTGCTGGGCGCGCTTGGCTTTGACCATCCCGGCCATGTGGATGGCGTTGCCGAAGAGCAGCAGCTTCTCGGTGATGGTGGTCTTGCCGGCGTCAGGGTGCGAGATGATCGCGAAGGTCTTGCGGCGGCGGATCTCATGGAGGATCTCGGGGCTGAGCGGGCTCATGCCCGGAACCTAGAAAAATGCGGGACCGAACACAACCCTTTTGGCGGCAACCGAAAACGCCGGCGGCTTCGCGCCGGCCCCTCCCGCACGGCTATTTGGGGCAAGCCTTGGTCGCGCCGGTGGCGCAATCGTCCTGCCAAGTGCCCTTGGAGGTCTGGCGCTTCTCGGCGCGAATGCAATCGGGGTCGCCGCTGCCCTCTTCGCAGAACTTCTGCGTGTTGGCGGGCCCCTTGTCGTCCTTGGCGCTGACGCCGCGGTTGCCGACCGGGTCGCCGACGGCGGGGTCGTCGCTGCGGTGGATGTGGGTGGTGGTGACGCCCTTTTCGACGGTGGTCGTGGTCTGGGTGGTCTCCGCCCCGGCGGAGAGGCTAAGGGCGGTCAGAGCGGCGGCGATCAGGGTGGAAATCCGGGCTTTCATGGGAAACTCCTTTGCTTCAGCCGGCATCTTCCTTGAAATCCGCCAAGACTGCAAGCGTCACCGTGGCCTTAGCGACCAAGGACTCTTGCTCGCCGTCCTTGGCGAAGACTTCCGATTCGACGACGCTGAGGCGGCGGCCGGGCTTCAGGACCTGGGCGCGGGCGCGCAGGCTCTGCCCCTTGCCGGGACGGAGGAGGTTGATCTTGAACTCCACAGTCAGGACGATCTCGCCGGGCGCGATCAAGGTGCCCGCGGCCGCGCCCGCCGTGTGGTCGGCCAAGGTGGCCAAGACCCCTGCGTGCACCAATCGGTTCTGCTGCTTGTGGTAGTTTTGCACCTGCAATCCGGACTCGCACCAGCCCGGGCCGCAGCCGAGGAATTTGACCCCGAGGTTCTCGAGGAAAGGGGCCTTGCGGAAAATGGCCTCCACGCGCTGGAGGCGTTCGGAATCGACGGCGTCCATCTTCTCTTTCTGGCCGAATCGCGGCTTAAATTCCAAGGAAAAAAAAGCGGACCGCGCGCCCCCCCAGTGGCGCGCGGCCCCAGGAGTGACTTAGTGCACGACCAAGTCGGACTTCAGACGGATCGCATGCGAGAGGTTGTAGCGGTTGGGCGAGGTCGCGCTGACCGCCTCGTGGACCTTGCGGAATTGTTCCGGCGTCCCCTTCCCCTTGATGTGAACGGTGTAGCGCAGCTCGTCGTAGCCGGGCTTTATGTCGGGATCGAGACTGAAGAAACCCCGCAGGTCGATGTCGCCTTGGGTCTCGATGCGCAGCTCTTCCAGCTCGACGCCAGCCAAGGCGCATTGGGCCGCGTAACCGACCGTCATGCAGGCGTTGAAGGCGGCCATCAGGACCTCTTGGGGATTGGGAGCCAGATTGGTCCCGAACAGCTCGAAGGGCTCGTCGGTGCGGATCTGGAAATTTTTTCGCACCACCTGTCCGGCGATCTCGCAGGCGTCGACTTGAGTTTCGGTACGGGTGCCGCCCTGCCAGGACGTCACGACCTTCCAGCGGGTCTGGGCCTTGGCGGGGTCTTTGGACACCGCCTCCACCGTCTGAAGGACGGCGCCCACGTCGATGCCGTTGAGGATTTGGGATTGGATCTTCTTTTCCGCGTTCGATTTCATGGTTCTCTCCTTAGTTATATGAATGTTGAAAGATTCAGCTTGCCAGGGCCAATTGGACGCGTTCCCGTTGGGGAGGCGTGGTCACTTGGGTGAACAGTGCGACGAAATTGGGATGGCTGACGCCGCTGGCGATGAAGGTCCAGCGCTTGACCTTCAATTCCTCGCGGTAGATCTCCTCGGCCTCCGCGCGGCTGAAGAGCCTGCCCAGATAGGCCGAAAGATTCTCGACGTCGTAGGCGGACTGCTTTTGCAGCAGGCCGTCGACCGCGGCGACAAGCTCGATCAGGTCGCCGACCGCACGGTCCCGTTCGGGGGCCTCCATCGCGGAGAAGGCGCGCAGGGTCTCGAGATGGTCCATCTTGGCGTGCTGGGATTCCTCGAGCCAATGCGCGCGAAAGACGTTCTTGGTCAGGACGTCCAAGCCCGAGTCCTCTCGGATGGCGGTCAGATAATGAAGTTGGGTGAACCACTCGATGCAGGCGGTCAGCAAGAGGACCGCACCAGGGTTTTTGGCGAGGACGTAACGGGTGACCTCCTGTTCGCCGTCCAAGAGCTTAAGCGAGAAGCCCAATTGCCCGTCGACCCGGCGTCGCAGCCTGCGAAACAGGTGCATGTGCTTCACCTCTTCTCCCACGAAGTTGGCCAGGGCCTCGAAGGCCTCTCCTTCTCCGTGGGCCTTGGCCCGCCCGGTGATCAGCGGGGCGATGAATTCCTCGACGTAGCCGAATAAGTGGGCGTAGGCGCCCATCTCGACGTGACTGAGCTTGATTTTTTCGGCCTCGGACAGGCAGCCGATGGCGGGGGCCGCGGACAGGGCCGAGGGCATCCAACGTTTCGCCGGGTCGAATTTTCGCGGTCCCAGCACCTCCTCGATCCGCCAATTCACCCGGTACGAGGCCTCCAGGCAGTCTTGGTATGAATAATCGCTCATGACACTCCCTCCTTAACTATTTGAAATCGTTCTAATTAATTTCAGAACGATAAGTGATAAAATTCATTCTACGGATTTTCCCCTCCAAGTCAATATTTTTCAGAACGATAGGTGAAAAATATTGCAAAAAAATTCTAAGTAGGCGATTTTAGGGAAAAGAGGATGAACCGAAATGGGTCGACATAAAGGATACGATCGCGAGGAAGTCCTGGAAAAGGCCATGCACCTGTTTTGGCGCAAGGGCTACGAGGGCGCGCATCTCCAAGAATTAGTGGAGGTGACGGGCTTGAACCGCTTCAGCCTTTACAAAGAATTTCGCGGCAAGGACGGCCTATACGAGGCCGCGGTGGATCATTACCTGGGCGGGCTCCGCCATTTGAGCGAAGTCCTCAACCGCGAACCCCTGGGAATGGCCAACATCCTGGAAGAAGTGCGCCTGGTGGTCTTTTCCGATTTCCCCTACGGCTGCTTCATGACCAACGCGCTCACCCAACAAGAGGTGCTCAACGAGAGAATCCGCAAACGCGTTCGGGACTTCGTCACCGCCTCCGAACAAATGGTCCTGAAAAACCTGGAGGCCGCGCGTCTCCGCGGCGAACTCTCCCCCGACAGCGATCTCGCGGGCCTCGCTAAATTCATCGTCACCTTCGATATTGGGATCGTCACCTTTTCCACGACGCAACCGACGCAAGAGGACAAGCGTCGCATCTACGAAAATTTCCGCCTCATGTTGACCCGAGGCACCGGCGTCCAGAGTCCGGGATCCGGCGAAGCCTCCGATGCGCCGGCCGTCCTCGTCAACCGTACCCGCTAGTGCCGCCAAGAAGAGGTGTAAAACCAATTTGAAAGGATCGGATTTTTATGGACGCAGGGTTTTGGCACCAAAAATGGAAAATAAACGAAATTGCCTTTCACCAAGGCATAGCCAACCCCTTACTGGTGAAATATTTGGACCGCCTTTCGCTAAGGAAAGGCGGTCGTGTTTTTTTACCGTTGTGCGGCAAGACGCTCGACATCCATTGGTTAATTTCTAGAGGTTATCGCGTTTCCGGAGCGGAACTGAGCCCGATTGCCGTCGAGCAATTATTTTTGGAGCTCGGGGTTGAACCAAAAATATCCGGAGCGGGTAAGACAGATCTCTACAGCGCGAAAAACGTCGACATATTTGTTGGGGACATATTTGATTTGTCTGGCAAGCTGCTCGGCGACGTCGATGCGATTTATGACCGGGCGGCTTTAGTGGCCCTTCCCGAAGAAATGCGCCGTCGATACGCAAAGCATTTAATGGAGATCACGAATCAAGCCCCGCAATTACTCATTTGTTTTGAGTACGATCAAGACTTGATGGCGGGGCCCCCTTTTTCGGTCGGCAATGAAGAAATACAACGACTCTATAGAGAACATTATGAACTAACTCTCCTCGCAAGCATCGACACCCCCGGTGGCTTGAAGGGGAAAGTCGCGGCAAAAGAGAAGGCTTGGCTGCTAAAGAATAACGCAGGCAATCGAAATCGCTGAGCCGGACTCCCACGCTACCGGGCCCTTAGGTGAGCCCGTCCATCGCTCCCCCGGCCGCCCGCGAATATTCCCGGCGCTCGGCCTCGTGCTGCTCCCGCAGCAGGCGTTCCTCGAAGGTCCACAGCTTCGAGCGCTCCACGAACCAATAGCCGCAGCCGCGGTGCAACTCCACCTTCCCGAAGAGACCGACTTGGGGATACTCCCGGCAGAGCTTGGGACGAAAGGGGTAGACGCCGCAGGTACGGCCGTCGCGCAGGTAACCGCAGGAAAGCGGCAGCAGGCGGCCCTGCGGCGGCCCGATCGGCTGGAAATTGTGGACGAGAGCGTACCAGCGCTGAAAAAAGGCGACCACCCGAGGCCGCCGCACCCAGGACTCCGGCAACTCGATGCCCAAAGTCCGGCAGCACAGGCCCGTCCGCGCGCAGTCGCCGCGCCGGACGTAGCGGGTTTTCCGATGGTAGCCGAGCAAGCGCCACGCGATTCGATCGCATCCATAGATCATGGATTGGAAGACGAAGACCAAGACCCAAAGCTCGAAAACCAGCAAGAGTCCGACCCAGCGAAATGGAAAAACCGGAGGCTGAAGCATGCGACATTGTCGGTCCGACTCGCCGGCCTGTCGAGAGTTTATCCGAACCTTCGGCCGCCGACCGACTAACCGCGCGGCCGCGCCCCGCGCAGGCGCTGAATCAGCCAGGGAATCAGGAAGAGAATCCCATGCGGGGAAGGAAATCCGCCCTCGGCGGCGAAGCCCTGCAGGGAGCAACCGGAACCGGACATCGCAAAGGCGCCCGCCACGAAATTTTCTCCCTCGACCGGCCGGTCGCCGCGATCCACCCCGTTGTCCCCAACGGATCCCACGGCGGGGCCGGAAGCGTGCCCGGAATCGGGCACGGCGGCACCCGGTTCATGATTCGCAACATCCGTCGGCGTCAATGCGGGGGAAGAAGGAGTTTCCGTGGAGGGCGCGCCCTCCGCGGGGGCGGCGGGAGTTTCGCCGCCCGGCGCCGTCGTCGTGCCGCCGGGTGCGGAGGGAGCGACCCCGGGCGCGGAGCATTGCGGATGCCCGCAGCTGATCTCGCGGGCGCATTGGCAGGCGCTCCGATCGCCGCACCACCGCGCGAAATCCTCCGCGACGACGCCGGACTGCGGGCATTCGGCCGCAGCGACATCGCCGCAGGCGGAGATAAACCGGTCGATCGCCTCCGTTCCCTCGCTGCGCAGGCATAACCTCGGCTCCTCGCGGTAAACCTCGTAAGTGGTCCGAGGTTCCGCCAGGGAAAGGGGTTCGGAATTATTATAGGCCATCACGGGCGGGGGCTGCGCCTCAACCGTGGGGCGGCAAGAGGCCTCGATCCCCAGGTAGGCGACGCACTCATGGCTGTCGCGCTCGCCGTCCTGGCCGCAGAGTTGAAAGAAATCGTCCCAGGCTTTCTTGTGTTCCGCGTTGCCCCAGTAGTTAAAGCCCTGCCGGTAGGTCACGCAGGTCTGTGGCTCCAGGTTGCCGCAAAAGGATTCGTATTTATGGATGATCGCGCAGGATTCGGAGGCCGAGGAAGCGCGGACGGCCGAAGGCAGGGAAAAAACCGCCAGGAAGATCGGGGCGGCAAGGGCGAAGAACGAGCGGGGCAGCGACATGGAATCTCCTTGAAAAAAGAGAGTCGCCCCCTCGCCCGGAATTATCGAAGGAGGGGCGCCCAAGAGTTGTCGTCCGACCGCGTCAATTTTCCAGCCCCCCACGTAAAAAAGGGTTGCGTCCCACCCGAAAATGAATAAAGTGCGCAGAAATGCATAAGAAATTCGCTTACCTTCTATTCGCCTGCCTCGGCGCGGCCCTGATGACTTCCCCCGCTTCCGCCCGCAGTCGCGAGGAAAAATCCGATTTTCGACTGTCCCCATTATCGGCTCCCGCGGTCGAGTTCTACGATGAAGGTCTGCTCGAGGCCGCCGAGATCGCCAAGCTGAAGGCTCGAAAACACTCCCGAAAGCGCTGTTGGCGCGCCGTAAAACAGGCCCTGCTCGATGCCAACGTCGTCCCCTACCGCCCCACCTCGCGATATGCCCGGGACGCCGGAGTGGAGCTTGAGACCGAATTCGCGTTTAAAAAGCTCGAGATCGACGACCCCTATGAAGCACCGATCGGTTCCCTCCTCGTCTACGGCGGGCCCGGGGCCGGGCACATCGAGTTCCGCGTCGAGGAAGGCTTCGTCAGCGACTTCGCCAATCCCCGTCCCTCGCAGCGCCCGTTGATCGGCGTCTACGTCAGCTCGGCGGCAGTCGCCCGCGAGCCCTATTTTCGGTCGCACCAGTAAGCGGCGGCCCCTCCCCTCTTTCCAAAATGCGACAATCCGCCGCCGTCCGACTTACTGTCGCAGCGTCTCCAGGATTTTTTCCGCAAGCCACAGGTCGTGAACGGAATACTTCGCCAAGGGCGCGGGCCTCGCGGTGCGCAGACCCTCGGGTCCGCCGGAGATCCGCAGGCGGCGCCAGTGTCGTCTCGGGGGAATCTGCGCCAACATGGATTGCAAGGCCGCCAATGCCATCGGGTCGGCGCAAAAGGCTCCACCGACGTAGGCGATCTGAAAAGGGGGCAAGGGCCGGCGGCAGCGCCAAAAATGCTCCTTCTCGAGCATCCCGTATTCCCAGGGGCGGCCGAGGCGCACTCCTTCCATCGCCACGAATTCTTGACCCTCGCCGGCGGCCCCGGTGCGCGCGACCGGACGGAGCCCCAACCAGCGGTAAGCCTTGCCGCGCGAGGCGATGAGGGCCAGCATGACGAGGAAGAAAACGAAAAAGACGGCGAGGGCGATCCAAATCCCCGCCTGCGAGACCCAGCGCGGCAAGCCCCATTCGCTTAAGGATACGGCGCCGAAGACCGCGAGCGGTAGGCCGAGGCAAAAACCGGCGATCAGCAGGTAGATCAGGTATTTTTTCAAGGCGTAGTTGCGGGCCTCGGAGGGATCGAGGGGCTCGACGGCCATGCGCAGCAGGAGCGCGGCCTCATCGTCCAATTCGGGCGGACCGGGGGCTCCGGAATAGGAAATCGGGACCAGATCGTGCCGCGCGGCCTGCATGGCGGTAGAGAAACACAGCGCGCGAAAAGAGAAAAGTCGGAATCCGCCTCCGCCTTGATCCTAGGAATCGAGGAAGGTCGGCCCTAGGCCCAGCGCCGGAGACGCAAGAGGCCCCAGGTCAAGAGTGCCAGAGAGGCGATATGCTTCAGGCCCCCGAAGGGGACGCCGCCTCCCAGTTGGCAGCCGCCGCCGGAAATCAGCGTCGGGGCCGGCGCCGCGGGATAGACGATGGTCAATATCGCCGCCTCGGGATCGCCCAAGACGATGCCTTCGCTGGGATCGCTCAGGGCGAGCAGCACGGTCCGGTCCCCAAAAACGCCGTCGGGATTGAGCAAGGGGATCTCGACCTCGGCGGAAGTCTGGCCGTCCGCGAAGGTCACGACTTGGACGACGCCGGTGTAATCCAGCCCTTCGAAGGCGGTGCCGTCGGCGGTGCCGAATTGGACGCTGATCTCGCCTTCGGAACCTCCGCTGCGCAGCAGCGTGACGACGACCGTCCCGGCGTCGGCGTTGGTCTGGTAAGCGGCCGCGCTGAACTGCACCGTCCCGGCGATGACGAGGGAAACCCCGTTGGAGAATTCGGAGGTGTTCCCGTTGGGATCGGTGACCGTCGCCGTTACTCGCGGATCGACGATGGCGTTGAGATCGACGGCGGCGTTGACGATGTCGGCGACGGCCGTAAAATCGACGTTGCCGGCGCCGTCGGTGACGATCTGGGTCTCGCCCAGGAAAAATTCGCCCTCGCCGAATCCGGAGGGATCCAGGGAAGAATTGACGAAGAACTGGATCGTGTAAGTCGTGTTGGGGGCGCTCGCCAAAGTTCCGGTGACCGTGAGGGTGGCGCCGGAACTGGTCGCCTCGAGCAGAGCGGGCGCCTCTTGTCCCAGGTTGCCCTGCCCGCCGTTGAGCGAAATCCCGAGCAGGTCGTTGCCGAAGATGTTGTTGCTTAAGATCGCGTTGTCGACGGCGCTGGTTTCTTGGATTTCCACCCCGTTCTCGCCGTTGAATTTGATCGTGTTGCCCTCGGCGAGACTGCCGCCGAGCCGATTGTCGGTGGAGGCGAGCCCCACCAAAATGCCGTCGCCGGCATTGCCCAAGTCGACGACGCCGCCGAGGTCGGTGCCGATAAAATTGCCCTGCACGGCGACGCCGACCGCGCCGTCGTTGAGGGAGACGCCGGAGGCCCCGTTTCCGGAGATCACGTTTCCGGCCCCGGTGGAACCGCCGATAGTATTGCCGGTGGTGTTCTCGACACCCACGCCCACCGAATCGTTGCCCAGGGGCAGCAGCCCCGAGACGTCGACGCCGACGAAGTTCCCCTGCACGAGGTTGCCAGTGGCGGGACCCAGGATGAAAATCCCGAAGGAGTCGTTGCCGGAGATCACGTTGCGCGCCTCCGCCGAGGTGCCGCCGATGCGGTTTTCGTTGGAACCCTCGATAAAGACGCCGAAACCGTCGTTACCCCGGTCGAGCGTTCCGGTGACGTCGGTGCCGATGAAGTTTCCTTCGACGATGTTGAATCGGGTACCGAGGGCGTTTCCGGAGTCGTCGCGGATATGAACGCCGTTCCCTTGATTTCCGGAAATGACGTTGCGCGCCCCCGCCGCCGTGCCCCCGATTTGGTTGTCGTCGGCCTCGTCTCCAAACATCGGGCCGATGGCCCCGCCTTCGATCAGGACTCCGTCTTCGCCATTGGGCACCTCGACGTTGCCGGACGCGTCGAGCCCAATGATGTTCCCCTGGACGACGTTACGCGCCGCGCTTTGACTGACGATCGCGATGCCCTCTTCGGCGTTGCCGGAGATGACGTTGCCCTCGCCCGCCCCGGAGCCCCCGAAGATATTGTCGTTGCCGCTGGAATTGAGAATGCCCTGGCCGTTGTTGGGAACGGCGTTGGCCCCCGTGACATCCAGGCCTATGTAGTTGCCCTGGATGCGGTTGCCCGAGATGCCGAGGATGCCGCCGCCGATGAAGACGCCTATCGAGTCGTTGCCCGAGATGATGTTGCGGGCGCCGGGCGTGTTGCCGCCGATCAGGTTGTCGTCGCCTTGAAGCAGCACGCCTCCGTTGGAATTGTTGCCCAATCCGCCCAGGGCCGCGGTCCCGGCGAGATTGGTGCCGATCTTGTTGCCTTGGACGGTGTTTTGCGCGGCACTGGATTGAATGAAAACGCCGCGGCTGTTCCCCGAAATCAGGTTGCCCTGGCCGGCGTTGGGGCCGCCGATAAAGTTGCCCGAGGCGTCGTCGCCGATCGAGACCCCCTCGTCGTTGTTGCCGAGGTCGGCGGTCCCGGTGACGTCGGTCCCGATCAGGTTGCCGAAGACTTGGTTGCCGGTCGATCCCGCCCCTTCGATGGCGATCCCGCGGGCGCCCGCCCCGCCGTTGCCCGAGACGAGGTTGCCCTGGCCGGCCTCGTCGCCTCCGATGGTGTTATTGGCGGAGTTGAGAACCAAGATGCCATCGTCTTGGTTGCCTTGGTCCGCATTGCCCGCGGCGTTGGTTCCGACGTAGCAGCCGGTCACGATATTGCCGCCGCCGGTCTCGAGCACGATACCGTTATCGCTGAAACGCTGCACGACCAAGGCCCTCGCCACGGAATCCCCGGCGGTGATGCGCAGGCCGTCGACGCCGGCGCCCGCCCCGTTGCCGTCGAGGACGATGAGCGGCGCCAGGACGAAGCCGGGTTGCGAGGTGCCGTCGATGTCGACGGGCGCCGTGACCGTCGGCAGGGCCGAGACGGGGGCGATGGTGAAGGGAGGCGCTCCCGCCAGGTCGAATTCGATGCGGTTGCGCGTCCCCGCCGGCGGTGGGTTGGCGTTGGAATCCAGGAGGGCCTGCCGCAGGGTACCGGCCCCGGCGTCCCCGGTGGAGTCGA
The DNA here is from genome assembly GCA_020853015.1 of Deltaproteobacteria bacterium. Taxonomy (GTDB): domain Bacteria; phylum UBA10199; class UBA10199; order DSSB01; family DSSB01; genus DSSB01. The sequence continues at coordinate 6,142 of JADYZQ010000138.1, read as the reverse complement.
CCGTGAAGGTGCTCTGCGCGCGCGAAGCGACGGAAAAGAGGCAAAGGGATACTGCGGCGAATACGGCGAGGAGACGGGCCATGGACATTCTCCAATGAATGTTGGGTGATAAGGATCGGAGCCGCCATTCTCCATCAAGATTTCCAAAAGTCAAAGCGATTTTTCCCCGTCCTTCTCCTGCATCAATGCCCGCATCGCCGCCAGGACCTCCTCGTGGATCCGCCGCACCGCCTTGCGAAAGGACTCTCCCTTCCGGCGCTTGGTGGAGATCGGCTTGCCGATGCGGTGGACCAGCTTCACCGGGAAGGGCAAGAGTCCGATGCCGAAGAAAAAGGGGAGCGAAAAACGGATCCGGCGCAGGATGCGGACCCGCTGTCTCAGGAACACGCGCGAGGTCAGATAGACCTCGTTGATCCCTTGGCAATAAGTGGGGATGATGGGAACCCCCATCTTGCAGGCGACGACCGCGAAACCGTAGCGCCCGTGCCAGGGGATGGTCTTCATCCCCGGATGGACGAGCAGCGCCTCGTAGATCCCGCCCGGCGCCACCAGGACCAATTCGCCCGCCTCCAGCGCCGCCTTCGCGTTGCGATGATTGGCGTTCATCGCGCCGACCTGCACGGCGATCTCGCGGAGCAGCGGCGTCTGGAACAGGAACCTCGCCCCCAGGGTTCGCGGCAGGCGGCCCAGCCGGAAAAAAATTTCCCGGATCAGCAGATAGGCGTGGAAAGGCAGGACGCCGTGGTTCATCACCAGGAGGGCCGGCCCGCGCTTGGGAACATGTTCCAAGCCACGGGTCTCATAGCGGAAATATCCCTGGAGAAAATTAAACAGCGAGCGGATCTCGCGGATAAACTGCGGGTTGGGCCGGGGATTCACCCTCGCTTCGGCCAGCATCCTGAAAAACCTTGACCACATAGCCCCATGATTGGCCATCCGAACCGATGGGGCAAGGCAAACCTTCTTTCCCCTACCTGAGCCCCACCACCATCGAGTCGGGCCCGGCCAGCGGCTCGACGTAGGCCTCGTGGAAGCCGACTTCCTTCATCCACCCGATGCAGTCGGCCCCGGTGAAGTCAAAGCCGCCCGGCGTCTCGATCAGCATGTTCAGGCTCATCAAGAGGCCGAAGGCGTTGCGGCGGCGCTCGTCGTCGATGATGGCCTCGTGGACGATCAGCGCGCCGCCCTTCGGCAGCGCGGCATAGGCCTTGGCCAACAGCCGTTTTTTCTGCGCCAGGTCCCAGTCGTGCAGGATGTGCCCCATCAAGAGGACCTCGGCCTCGGGCAAGGGGTCTTCCATGAAATTACCCGCATGGAATTCCAGGCGATCGGCGAGACCCTGCGAGGCGACGTATTCCTCGAAGATGGGCCCCACCTGCGGCAGATCGAAGCCCCCGCCCTTCAAATGAGGATGGGCCAGCGCCAGCTGGACGGGTACCCCGCCCTGCGCCGCGCCGATATCGATGAAGTGCCTGTGGCGATCCCAGGGGAATTTGGCGGCGATCGCCTTGCCGCTCTCCCGGCTGAGACCCGTCATGGCCTGTAGGAAGGCCTTCAGGCGCCGCGGATCGGCGTACAACACCTCGAAGAGCTCCCCGCCCTCCTTGGCCTCGTTCTGCGGCTTTCCCGTGCGCAGGGCCTCGGTCAGGGAATTCCAGTAGGCGTAGAGCCTCGCGTTGGCCATCTCGAAGATGCCGCCTAGATAGGTAGGCTTGCCCTTGTCGAGGTAGAGGTCGGATTCGGGGGCGTTGCGGTAGAGATCGCCTTCCCGTTCGAGAAATCCCAGCGCCACGAGGGCGTCCAGGAAGTCGCGGGCGGAGCGGCGGTGGAGGCCCAGGCGCTCCCGCAGGGCCTCGCCCGGCATGGGTCCCGAGGCCAGCTGCGTGAAAAGTCCCAGCTCGACGGCGCTCAACAGCGTCTTCGAACTCCAGAAACCCAGGCCGACGTTGAAAATTTTTTCAGGCGACGGAATGACGGACATACGAACCCCCTCTCCGGATTTTTCCACCTAGGGGGAAAAATGTCGAAATATTTTCGGGGCCGTTACGGCGAAATGCGGCAGCCTCCGCAGGTAAATGGGGTGGCCTTCAACCCGGCTTCGTCAAATTTTTAACGCTTTTTTACCGACGCAAATCCCGGACCACATTCAATAAAACCGCGGAGACCCGCGCGCTTCGCAGAAAGTCCCTTGTCGCCTCCCCGGTAAAGCGGTTGAAAAGTAAATACTTCTTTCCTTCGCGGGGAAAGCGCCGCCTTCGAAATCTTCTGCAAAAAAAAATCTTACTAAATGGAAGGGATTTTGCATCTCCTCGAAAACAGCACTCCCATTAGGCAAGAAATATTATTCATCACTGGAGACGGGAGCCTGGAATTCCTGACGCAAAGGTCCTCCCGTCCCGGCGATGGCGAGGGGGGAATATCATGCCAAGGGTTTCCGGGACTCACGCGGGTCTAATCGCGTTCCTTTGCCTGTCTCTGCATTCCATCGCCGCAACCGCCAGCATCGATACCTATGCGCACAACGGCTTGGCCTTGTTCACGCAGACTCGACAGCCGGTGAACGGGCAATACAACCTGCGAGTCACCCTCCAGGACGAGGGAGGGCAGGCCTTGTGGTCGGAAAAATTCTGCGACGGAGCGCCGCACAAGGTCCATTTCATTCAGGGCTTATACAAGGTGACCTTGGGCGCCGACCCTCAAAATCCTCTGCCTATGATCCCGACAAGCCAGAAGACCTTCGTTCACCTGCAACCCTTGAAGAGCGACTGCGGCAGCCATCTCCCCTTCGCCGCCATCCTTCCGGAGGAAATCTCCGCGAGCCTCTGGGCGATGAAAACGGAGGTGGCCAACGCGACCTCGGTGAGCGGCCTGAATCAAAGTTTCGACGTCTTGCTGGGCGGCAATCCGCTCTATTCCCTGGTCATGCCGGACGCCCTGGGGACTCCGGGACAAATGCTGATGCTGGATACCAGCGACGGGGTCACCGGCGAACTTGTCTGGGCGGACGCCGCCGCGGGCCCTCCGGGACCGCAAGGACCTGCCGGACCGCAGGGACCGCAAGGGGAAATTGGGCCGCAAGGACCCGCGGGAACGGAAGGGCCTCCGGGGCCCCCGGGACCGATGGGTGCGACCGGACCCATGGGACCCATGGGCCCCGCGGGACCCCAGGGCCTGCAAGGCGAAGTCGGTCCCCAGGGACCTCCGGGGGAGCCCGGCGCGGCCAACGAATTTGAACCGATAGTGACCTTGGATCAAGACACCACCATCAACACGGGGCCCACCACCTTGACCATTTCCGGCGGCGGCTTGATCGTTCAAGGCCTAACCGGCGGGGACGCCCTCGAGGTGATGGGCGACGTTCACACCTCGCAAGACGTGGTCGTCGACGGGGAAATCTCCTCCCAGAACCTCTCGGTCGCGGGGGTCATGGAGGCCGCCGGTACCTTACAGGCGAAGGAAAACGTGCAGATGGAGGCCGTCAGTCACATTGAAATTCAAGAACCGCTCGCCGGGAGCGGACCCGTCTCGGGAACCCCGGGCTGCATGGTCACGGGCAGCGATACGGCGGGATACGTCACCGTGCTGGTCACTTCCAAAACCCAATGCGACGTTCAATTTGGGACCCCTTGGGCGGGCATTCCCATCTGCACGGTAACCCAGATCACCTTCTCCGACGACGTCCCGCTCAATACCGCCAACAATCCCAACGTCGACCTGCCCGTGGCGGTCAAAATCCAGGGCTCCGGGTCCATCGGCATCTTTCGCCACGATCCGGTAAATCCCGGGAGCCCGCTCATCGGCGGCCTAGGGTCGAACGAAAAATACAGCTACATTTGCATGGGGATACAACCATGAAGGCCGGGCTACTGATGGCGACACTCATGGCGCTGGCGAGCCCCGTTTGGGCCCAAAATGCGGGAACCGTCAAGGCCTCCACTCTCAATGTTGCGATCGACAATACCGTCCAACGCCTTCCCGAGGGCTGCGGCGGGGAGGATCTGGCCCTTTCCGGGCAAATTCTCCTGAACTCCAGCGTCTCGTTCAACGGCTCGGGCGGCGTGGACGTGAAGATCGTCAGCGACCGGCGTTCCTTGACCGGGACTTCGCCGACGCAGGTCTTGAAAGGAAGCGACTCGGGGAGCCATCTCTACAGCAACAGCTCCGCGGAGGACTTCGAATGGATCCAGATCGAGAGCATTCCCATTCAAAGCCCGGACGGGGCGAAGCGGGCCATGGTCCATTTGCAATGGCACTATCGAGTGACTGCGGGGGGAGATTTTACGGCGCAAGTCCAGTCGCTCAATTGCGACTGCGGGGCTTGAATGCGGATGCCTATTTTTTGGCGTCCATCTTTTTCTTTTCCAGCCACAAATCGACGAGGTTGGCCTTGCAGGGATCGGAGAGCTGAGCCAGGTGCTTTTTCAGGCAGGCCTTAAGCTCGCCGTCGGCGATTTTTTCGTTCTTGCAGAATTTTTCGATGTCGGGGTGGCAGGCGCCCGGATCGAAGGCCTGAGCGGCGGGGGCGAACAGCGCGAGCGCGAGGGCGGACAAAACGAAGATTGCAGCCTGCTTCATCGGGACCTCCTGGATTGGGGAATTTGTGGGTTATTTTCGGTGAAGCCGGACAAAATGCAAGCGGAAAGACGGGCGAGTTTATCTTAAGGAAGCCAAAGCTGCGTGCGTTCGACGAGTTTGGAGGTCCAGGTGTTCAGGGCGCCGCCGCAGTGGCTGTTACAGGCGGGATCGGTGAAGAAGCCGCTGTCGGCCTTCAACTTCGGATCGCCGATGCGGTCGATCAGGCCCTGGCCGTGGTAATCGCCCTCGGGATTGCCGGAGCAATTCAGGCTGAAGACGGGGATCTTCAAGTTTTTGGCCTCGTAGTCCCCGGTCGAACCGCAGGCGGCCAAGAGGCCCCGCGTGTCCGCAAGCGGGGTGTTGTTCATGGCGACGTTGGTGAGCAGCGAATAGGAGGCATAGGAGACCCCGCCGGTGAGGACGCGCCCGCGGCTGAGGCCGCCGCCGACGGAGGCGATGACGGCGTCGGCCACTTGGCTCATGTCGGCGGCGAGCATCTCGCTGTTGCGATTCCAGGAGGCGCCGCCGTCGTTGGGCACCAAGGGCGGCTGGTCGCGGTAGGCGACGATCGCGGCGACGTAGCCCAGCTTCGCCAGCTCGCCGGCCACGCTGTTCTCGAGGGCGCCATCGAGGCTGCCGGTGGCGGGGTCGTTCTCGTCGTTGCCGGCGCCGAGGAGGACCAAGCCCTTGCGGTTGGCGGCGTTGGCTTCGGGATGCAGGTAGAGCTTGTAGGAAAGCTGTCCGGTTTTTTCGATGCGGTTGACGATCGCGCCCGGCGCGGCGGGCACATTTTCGGGCGCTTGCGGGGCGTTCGATTCGCCGCCGGCGCCCGCACCGGCGGACCCCTCGTGGGTGTTGGAGGAGCTGCAGGCGGAAATTAGCAGCAAAATCGCAGTGCCTGTGGAGAGAAATAGCCTGGTCAATCGCGGCATCATCAAAAAATTGTCGGCCCTAACCTATGGATTGTCAAGGCAAGCAAAGCCACCGCAATCCAGTATCGATGAATCCATTGGCGATTATTCTTTGGCGCCCCTCAATTCAACACCTGGATGAATTCGGCGACAACCGCCACGCTGCCTTCCACCTCCGGATCCAGTTTGATTTCGGGATAATCGGGATTGTCGGGCAAAAGTCGGATGACCTCATGCGACCATCGCCCCTCCCTCTTTTCAGCTTTTTCACTTTGATAACGCTTTACCGTAAAGCTGCCGCCAGCATCGGGGTCATGAATCTGTCTGTGTTGCACCAGCACAACCCGTCCGCTTCGACTTCCTTCGACAGGCGCCTTAAACAGGCACCAGGAACCGTCGGGAATGGTGGGTTGCATGGATTTTCCGACCACTTGGGCAACGAACATGCCGGGGCCCAATCTTCTCGCGCCGGGAATTTCCACCCAGGCCTCGGGCACCACCTCCTGGGACTCTCCAAAGGACCCCGCCGCCGCCTTGAGAGAAATCAGAGGGACGCAAGTGTTGTATTTTTGATCGTCCCGAGGGGCCACCCTGCGAAACGGCAGGACATCGTCCTGGGAACCCTCGTTCCATTCCTCGCCTAACAACTCCGCCTG
>JADYZQ010000137.1 GCA_020853015.1 Deltaproteobacteria bacterium | reverse complement strand
CTGGGCGCCGCCTGCGGCCGGTCGGCTTCAACGGGGGTGGAAGCCGACTTGAGTCCCGGCGCCGATCCCGGATTCGTCCAAGAAAACCCGCCGCCCGCGGCCGACAACCCCGCGGAGAGCCCGGCGGCGGACGGCGGTGAGGAACCGGGCGAGACCCCGGCGCCGGAGGGACCCGGCGCCGGGGACCAACCCGCGACGCCGACGACTTGCTACCGCTTCGCCTTCGTCTCCGACCGGGCGCCTGCGGAGAACGTCTTTCTCTCCGACAGCTGCAACCCCGCGACTGCCGTCCCGCTCACGGGCAACACGCGGGCTCGCACGCACTTCGGAAACCTCTCCTATAATTCCGACGGCGGCGCCCTGGCCTTCGACCGCGCCACCGTATCGATCCCGCTGGGCGAACCCGTTCCGGTCCTCGCCCGCTTGGACGCGACCCCGGTCCTTCTCGAGACGCTGGACAGCGGGGACTTGGGCGCCTTCGACGCCGGCGTCTTCGCGCCGCAAAGGCTCGCCTTCGAGCCCGGCGGAAGCCGCGTCGCCTTCGTCGGCGTCAGCACGCACGGCGTCGGCCTGGGCGCGGACTTCCGGGTCATCGAGGTGGAGGAGCTTCGCCTCTATGACGCGGCCACCGGCGAGGGTCGCGCCCTGATCAACACCTTGGACGACCGGCGCAAGATCGGCAGGATCGCCTGGCAGGACGCCGGCCACTTGATCTTCTCGATGCGCCTCGGCGAGGGACCGCAGCAGCTCTACCGTTACGACCTCGAGGGCCACGACTTTCAAGCCCTCGAGCAAAGCGGCTCTCCGTCCTACCGGAGCTACCCCATCGAAGGCAGCGCCCCCGCCGTGAAACCGGGCGGCGCGCAACTGGCCTTCGACCGCAAGGTGGACGGCAGGAACCAGATCTTCGCCTGCAGCCTCGTCGGGCGCGGCTACCGGGCCCTCAACCCGAACGCCTGCTCCGGCGCCCGCCAGCTCACGAGCGAAGGGTCCAACTCGGCTCCCGCCTGGACCCCCGACGGCGAATATCTTTTCTTCACCTCGGACCGCGACGGGAACGAAAACATTTACCGGATGAAACAGGACGGCACCGAACAGACCGCGTTGACGGCCGCCTTCTCCGACGAGAAGCGCGTCGCCGTCCACCCGCAGAGCTTTACGGCCCCTTGATCCCAAACCCAAGGGACCGACCGAGCCCTCCCGTCCCGGGCCACCCGGGGCGGGATTTTTTTATGCGGCCTTGCGGGAAATTGTCTTGAGTGCCTCGAGGACCACCAAGAGGGCCAAGGCGAGCAAGAGGACGGCCACCACGCCGTTGATCAACGCGATGTGGGCGGTCGCGCCGGAGAGCGCCGGCCCCCAAAAGGCCGAGAAAACCTGCTTGCCCAGCGACCAGAAGGTGATCGTCATCACGAAGAGCATCGGAAAGAGCGTAAACCAGTAGCGGCGCCCGCCGCGCTTGAGCCAGACGGTGACGCCGACCAAGGTGAGCGCGGCGAGCAGCTGGTTGGAGGTGCCGAACAGGACCCAAAAGAGGGACCAACCGCCGCCCTTCGCCAGCAAGATGAAGACGGCCGGGATCCCGACGGTCAAGGCCGTCGCGGCCAAGGCAGCCCCGCGGCCCTCGTGCCCGGTCAGCTCCTGCAGGATGTAGCGGCCGAGCCGCGTCGCGACGTCCAGCGTGTCGAAGACGAAGGTCGAGAAGGCCATCGCCCCGAAGGTGATCGCGAAGACCAGGTTTTCCTTCCCCAGGATCAGCGTCAAAAATTTTCCGATGCCCGCGCCGTAGATCGCCCCGGGCGAGCCCTTCGCCTCGCCGTTCCCCAGGATCATGATCGTCGCCAAGGCGATCATCGCGACGAAGCCCTCCAGCAGCATGGCCCCGTAGCCGACCGAGTGGCAGTGCGTCTCCTTGTCGATCTGCTTGCTGGTCGTCCCCGAACAGACCAGGCCGTGGAAGCCCGAGCAGGCCCCGCAGGCGATGGTGACGAAGAGGAAGGGAAAGAGCGAGCCGGTCAGGCCCGGCGCGTTCCAGGTCTTGAAGTAGTCCTGCTTGATCTCGTAGCCGCCGAAGAAGATACCGATCACGCCGACGGCCAAGGCCATGTAAAGGACGAAGCCGCCCAAGTAGCCGCGCGGCTGCAGCAGGAGCCAGACGGGGAGAAGGGACGCGACGAAGCAATAGCCCAAGATGATCAAGCCCCAGCTGCGCTGCGAGAAGAGCATCAGGGTCGAGATCTGGGTCCCGTACCAGACGACGCCGAGCGTTAAGGGCACGAAGATCAAGGTCATCAGCCAGAGCGGCGGGTTCCATTTCTTCTGCACCAGCCCCATCACGATCGAGAGCAGCAGGTACATCGCGCTGGCCGCCGCCACGGCGCCGCCGCGCTCGAAGCCGAGGTTCATGCCCTCCAGCTCCTCGATGCGCCCGACGAAAGTACCCGCCGTGATGTCGGTGAAGGCGACGATCACGTAGAGCAACGAGACCCAGATGAAGAGCATCATCGCCAGCCAGGCCGGCTTGCCGACGTTGAGGCGGATGATCTCGGCCACCGAGTGGCCGCGGTGCCGCACGCTCGCCACCAAGGCGGAAAAGTCGTGCACCGCCCCGATCAGGACGACCCCCAAGCCGATCCAGAGCATGCAGGGCAACCAGCCGAACTGCTGGCAGGCAAGGATGGGGCCCGCGATGGGACCCGCAGCGGCGATGGCGCTGAAGTGCTGCCCCAACAAATAAAAGGGCTTGGTCGGGACGTAGTCGACCCCGTCGTTCAGTTCGTTGGCCGGCGTCGTCGCGCCCGCGTCGAGGCGGAAGGTCTTGGAGAGATAGCGGCCATAAAAGTGGTACCCGAGGAAGAGGAAGAGCAGCAGCATTCCGGAGAGCAAGGGTAGCGACATGGCGGGCGAATTTAGGGGCAAGCGGCCGGGGCTTCAAGGACTTTCCCGGCCGAATTCCGTTCCCCGACTTAAAGTCTTTGGCTAAGGTGGCGGCGATGAGCGGTATCTCGCGATGGACCCTCTATTTCCTCGCCGGCATGGGCCTGCTCTTCGCCCTCCCGCCCCTCCTCGTCATCTTGTACAAGCTGTATTTTCGCCTGGGATGCAAGAAGGCCTACGGCCGGGTCCTCCGCATCGAGAAAAACCCCGACCCCGATGGGGCCGGAGTCCTGATCCAGCCGGTGATCGCCTTCCACGACGAAGACGGGCGACTCTTGGAAGTCCGCACCGGCATGGGCTACGGCCTCAAATACCTCCCCGCGGTAAACTCGACCGTGAAGCTCTACTACCGCCCCGCCAGCCAACCCCTGCGCTTCCAAGTCGCCAACCGGGGACTCTGGGAGATCTCCGGGATTTTT
>JADYZQ010000136.1 GCA_020853015.1 Deltaproteobacteria bacterium | reverse complement strand
GGAGGTACATCATCTGCTTCTCGGGATCCTTCAGGATGTCCTCGCCGAAGTAGCTGCCGATCAGCGCGTTGAACATCTGCGAGCGCAGCGTCGAGTCGGACTGCTCCCGCTGCGTCATGATCTGGACATAGAGCTGCGTCTCGCGGTTCTTCTCTTGGTTGTAGTTGATGGCGATGGGAATGAAAACCCCCGCCAAGAGGGCGCCGATGGCGGTGACCGTCTTGGCGACCAGGTCCCATTTCGAGGCGGTGGCTGGGGCGGGGGCCGGAGGCGTCAAGGTCTACTCCAGTTTGAGATTTTTTTCGGTGGCTTGGGGAAAGACGTCGACCTTCTCCTCGCGGGTCGTGCCGTCGGGCAGCTTGACCTTAAGGGTGTAGGCGCCGGGATCCAGGACCAGGGAATAAAAGCCGAGGGCGTTGGTCTTGCCGGACTTGTCGCCGGCCGCGACCTCGGCGTCCTTCAGCGGCGCGCCCTTGTAGGAGATCTTGCCGAAGAGCTCGGAGGCCCAAGCCGGCGCGGCGACGGTCAAAAAGGCGAAGGATAACAATAAGATTTTCTTCATGATCCAGGTTCCTTTCGGGAGAAAGTACCCCAATTCGCGAGGGGCTGACAATGAGTCTTTCTCTTAGGACTCTCCGGGCTGGACATTGGCTAAGGGAGAATTCCGCTTCCCATCGCCGCCCGACGGCGCTTCAATAGGTTCATGCGCCAGGTCTGGATCCCCAAAATCGGCGGCCCCGAGGTCCTCGAAGTGAGAGAGGCGCCCGACCCCGAGGCCAGGTCCGGCGAGATCCGCATCCGCGTCGAGGCGGCCGGCGTCAACTTCGCCGACCTCTTGGCGCGGCAGGGCCTCTACCCCGACGCGCCCAAGCTGCCCGCGGTGGTGGGCTACGAGGTCGCCGGCGTCGTCGACCAGGCGGAGCCGGGCTCCGGCTTCCTTGTCGGCGACCGGGTCGGCGCCTTCACCCGCTTCGGCGGTTACAGCGACACCGTCGTCGTGCCCGCCACCTTCGCCTTTCCCCTCCCGCCCGCCCTTTCCTTCGAGGAAGGCGCGGCGATCCCGGTCAATTACCTCACCGCCTGGCTGATGCTGGTGCACCAGGGCAACGTGCAAAAGGGCGATAAGGTCCTGATCCACGCGGTCGCCGGCGGCGTCGGACAGGCGGCGCTGCAGATCTGCCTTTGGCGCGGGGCGGAGGTCTACGGCACCGCGAGCGCGGCCAAGCACGCTCGCCTTCGCGAGCTGGGCGTCGCGCACTGCATCGACTACCATCGCCAGGATTTCGAGGCCGAGATCCGGCGCCTCACCGGCGGCCGCGGCGTCGAGATTGTCCTGGACGCGGTCGGCGGCGAGTCCTACCGCAAGAGCTACCGCTGCCTGGCGGCCCTCGGCAAACTGATGATGTTCGGGATTTCCAGCTTCAGCAGCTCGGACAAGCGCAGCCTTCTCGCCGTCGCGAAGGGGATGTGGCGCATGCCCAGCTTCAAGCCCCTCGCCCTGCTCAACGAAAACCGCGGCGTCATGGGCTTCAACCTGGGACACCTCTGGGACCGGAGCGAAACCCTGGCCCAAGCCATGAAAGAAATTTTGAATTTGATCGAAGGCGGGAAATTGCGCCCCACGGTGGACCGGACCTTTCCCCTGGAACGGGCCGCCGAGGCCCACGCCCACCTGCATGCCCGGCGGAATTTCGGGAAGGTCATGCTCAAGCCCTGATCACCACATTGGGGGAACGCCCTCGCAGCCCCCGTACTCGGCCAGCTTGGCCTCGAAGCGCTGCCAAAATCCGGTCGCCTCGAGCTCGGCCGGGGTGTATTTCGAGTCGAAAAAATTCTTGTAGGTCTCGGTCTCCGCGTAAGGCTTCCCGGCGTCCTCCTTCCAGCAATAATACTTGAAAAGGTGCAGGGGCAGCCGGGCGATGCGCAGCTGCACGGGACGCAAGCTCACGCGCTTGCCGTGGGCGTTCATGTAGACGGACCTCTGCTCGTCGCTGAGGGAAGCCGGGGGCTGCCTAAACCATCGTTGGTAAGTCGCCTCGGAAATCAGCGCCTCTTGCATCGGGACTTCCGGGATGGCCTCCATGCCGTAGGGATTGTCGTTGTGGTCCAAATAGGCGTTGGCCAAGTCTGCGCCTTTCTCGAGCTTGCCGCTCGACACGGCGCCGCGGGAGGGCGGCGAGGCCAAGGCGAAGCTCGAGGTCATGAGGGAAGCGCGGCTGAGTAGCGGCGACAGACCGTCGTCGATCGCGGGGTCCGCGGGCAGAACGGGCTCGAGGGCCGCGAGCATTTGTTCAAACGGCGCCCGCTCGACGACGAAGCGCATTTGTCCGTGGGTGAAGGCGACTTTCTCCGCGGGAAGATTGAGAAACCGCAGCACGCGATAACTGAAATTCCCGGTGCCACCGCAGCCCCCGGTGTAATGCGCTAATTCCGACGAATAGTAGGGATTGGTGTCCGAACCCGGCTGCGGCACGAGCCGGCAGGCCATGACGGTCCCGAACATCAGGGCGGGAAGGGTCGCGTTTCCCTTCACGCCCCAATAAACTTCGCTGAACTCCTTGCCGCATTCGCCGACCAGGCTTTGCGGATTGCCCATCGCGTGCTGCAGGTTGAAACGTTCCCATTCGAGGAGCTGGGCAACGGTCGCGAAACGCGTCTCCCGCAGCAAGCCATGGCGAAAGATAAAGTTGATCGCCGCCAGCGGGGCTATCGGGATCGTGCCCTCCGCGTCGTAGCCCTCGCGTTCGACGGTTTGCAGACCGCCCCAGGGGCGGCTCCCCGCCGGGAAGTAGCGGAACAGGCGCCGCCCGTCGAGCAGGAGGCTGATATCCGTTTCGCTATGGTCGCGGAATTTCCAGGGCAGCTCGCCGCTCAATTCCATCGCGAGCTGGAGGGCGACGACCTTGAGATATAGGTCGGTCGTCGCGGCGGGATCGTAGAGGACGTGGGTATAGGAATCCTTCATCACCTCCGCCACGATCGGGAGATTCTGCGGTCGCGCGCCGGTATCGGGGTCGAGCTCGGAGCCGAAGCGCGCCTCGAAACCCGCCGGCTTTTCCGCATAACCGCCCTGTTGGTACTGGCGGTACAGGGGCCATGCCGTTTCCATCCATTGCCAATAGCGGTTGAAATGGGTTTGCAGGCGCGCCTTGTAGTCCGGAGGCCAGTAGTACCATTGCAAGGTCTTGCCGGGACCCAACGAGGCGCCGGGAGGGATGGGGCAGGAGCCGCCAGGGCAGCCTCCGCCGGCGGCGGAGCCGTTCGAGACGGAGGGAATGCCGGAGACATCGACGGCGCTTGGGGAAGCGTGAAACGCCCTCCCCATCCAGGTCGGAAGCCGCCGCAGCTCGGGCGTGGAGAGCTCCGGGATCTGGTCGGGGAATTGCCACACGATCTTTCCGCTGACCTCGGGATTTTGGTAGAGCCAATCGGTGAGATTGGGCGGAGCCGCCTCTAAAGAGGGCGCCAGGACGAGCCAAAAAAAAGCGACGATGAGGGGACGCAAAGGATACCTCATTAAAAATATAGCTCCGAGCCCCTTAAGGATCCAAGCGGCTATCCCATAGCGCGGCCTGGACCGCAAGCCCGGCCTCGCCTATCCCCTTGCGCGATGCGTAAAAAATGTGATTTATCCGACAACCTCGGCGGCCTGCCGTCGATAAGGCACACAAATGGGGGGCTCACATCGGGTGGTTGCGCGCAGCGGCGCGCGACCTTGACTTAATTTTTCCCCATAAAATTTCGACTTATTTGGAACGGGATGTCCCATGACTCCGTCTAATTCTCTTTGGAACCGCGGGGCCTCGCTTCGCCCGGCGGCCGCACACGCCTCGCCAAGCGAGGCCGGCGCCCCCGATCGCAACCTCGCGCGCGAGCTCGCCGCGCAGGTCGCCTTGCGCGGATCCGCGGCCCCGGCTTGGCTGGTCCCGACCCTGCAAGAGCTGGGGAAAGAATCCGATCCCCAGCTCCAAGGGAAGGGCCTGCTCGCGGCCGCGCTGCAACTCCGCGCCGAGGGCCGCGATCTCGCCGCGCAAGAGATCCTCGTCTCCTTGGCCGGCGCCGAGGGCCCGGAAGGCCTGCGACGCAAGGCCGCCGCCGAGCTCTCCGCCTATCAGGGCGGCGCCTTCGGCGTCCGCAGCGAATTTCTGCTCTCCCGTTTCTGCCAAGGCGCGACCGATTGGCGCGTGATCGTTCCGATGCTCGGCGCGGGCCTGGTCGGGCGCCTGGCCGGCGGAGCGACCTTGGGGCGCCTCTCCGGCTTGGCGGCCGAGGGCCGCCTGCCGTGGTACGCCCAGGGCGTCGGCGCGCGACTGACCGCGGGCGGCGCGGCCTACTTGGCCGAAGTGCCGGCCTTCGCCGTCTTCAGCCGCGCCTTGACGCCCGGCGCCGCCGGGACGCCTTTCTCCGACGACCTCGCGCGCTCCGCCATCTCGCTGGGGGCCTTGAAGCTCTTCGGCGCCGCGGGAAACGGCTTCGCCCGCCGGCTCGCGCCGGCCGGCCGAGCGCCCGGCCTGTCTCCCTTCGTGCTCTCTCAATCGACGGCCTTGCTGGGCCTGATGAGCGCCCACGCGCTGGAGGCGCGGCTCGGCCTGCGCCCCCATGCCGACGGCGGCGCCCTCTTCCTCGATTCGCTCGCGGCCCTGATCGGCCTCGGCGTCGGCCTGCGCCTGGGCCACAAGGTCTTGGGCGAGCGCTACGCCGAACTGCACCGCCAATTGGAAATTCGCTCCCGATCGCTGCCACGTCCCCCGCTCCCCGCGCCGACGGCGACTTCACCCGCGTTCGGACTAAGGCCAGCCCTCGCCGCGGGACCGCGTTCCACGAGTCTGCGTCCCTGGCTGATGATGAGCTCCAATTCCAACGACGGCGGCTCCGGCGCGCCCAAAGGCGACAGCCTCGCCCCGGTGGAGGTGCCGAACGTCATCGTCGATCCCATCGCGAGCGTGGATCCCTTGATCGGCCAGGTCGTCGACGGGCGCTACCGGGTCGAGTCCCAGCTCGGCATCGGCGGGATGGGCAAGGTCTACCTCGCCACGCACGAGGTCCTCGGGAAGAAGTTCGCCGTCAAGGTCCTGCGCGAGGACATCGCCGCCGACCCGGAGGCCACCGCGCGTTTTCTCACCGAGGCCCAGGCCGCCTCGGGGATCGGCAGCCCGCACATCGTCAATATCAGCGACTTCGGCCGGTTGCCCGACGGCTCCACCTATTACGCCATGGAATACCTCGACGGCCAGCCGTTGACGAAGCTGGTCCGGAACGGGACCCCGATTCCGGTGCCGCGCCTGATCCACATCGCGCACCAGCTCGCGGAGGGCCTGTTCGCCGCGCATCGCCAGGGCATCGTCCACCGCGACCTGAAGCCCGACAACATCTTCCTGGTGAAGCACGGCACGGAGCGCGACTTCGTCAAGATCCTGGATTTCGGCATCGCCAAGATGGTGCACAGCGACCGCCGCCTCACCCTGGAGGGCCGAACGGTGGGGACCCCCCAATACATGTCGCCGGAGCAGGTGACGGCCGAGGCGATCGACCCGCGCAGCGACATCTACGCCTTCGGGGTCCTGCTCTACGAGATGGCCAGCGGCAAAGTGCCCTTCGACGGCCCCAACCGCCTCGAGATCATGCGGATGCAGCTGGTCGACGACGCCCCTCCCCTGCGCGAGGCCTCACCGCAAAAGATCCCCGCGGAGCTGGAGGCCCTCATCGCCAAGAGCATGCAGAAGGCCCCCGACGATCGCTACCCCTCCATGCTCGAGGTCTCCCGCGAGCTGGAGCGGCTCCAGGCCAAATACCCGCTGCCGCCCTCGGCCCGGGCCATTCCGACCGAAATCCTCACGCGGCGCCCGAACACGCTCATCGTCCCGCCGCGGCGCCGTTGGCCGCTCTTCGTGGGCTTGGGCAGCGCCGGAGTCGGAGCCCTCGCCGTCTCCGCGGCCCTGCTGTCGACGAAGCGCGGCCAAGGCCAGGCCCCCGACGCCATGCCCGCGGCGCCGGACGCCGCGCCGCAAAAACCCGACGCCGCCGTAGCCGCGCCGGACGCCGGCATCACCGTAGTGCCGATCGAGCCGCCGAAGCGGACTGCGGTCACCTTGAGCCTCGTCCCAAAAAACGCGCGGGTCTTTCGCGGCGCCGAGGATCTGGGTTCCCGCCCCGGCCCCATCGAGGTCGAGGCAGGCTCTCCGGTCGAGCTCGAGATCCGGCATCGCGGCTACAAGACGAAAAAGATTCTCGTGGACGGAAGCCAGGAAAAAATCACGGTGCGCCTCGAGCGCGAATTCGTCCCCCAGCCGCCGAAGCCGCCCAAAGAAGACAAACCGCCCAAGAAGCCGGAACCGGGCGAGGTCATCAGCCCCTGGAAGTGAAATCGCATCACGTTTTGTGAACCTTCTTCTTATTGTGAATTTCTCCGCCTGTCCGGCCGCAAGCTAAGCCGAAGAATTTTCCTTAAAATTCCATCTCTTAAACCAGGCGTTTTCTTGGCACCCCCGTTGCATTTCCATGAAGCGGCTGAGACGCGGCCCACCAAGCCTTTCTTTATCCGATCCGGGCGCACACCTGAATCGGGCCGCGTCGAGGCCGGGGAACGTTTTGGAAATTCGGGGATGGAACGAGGGGTGGTTAGGGATAGCTCGCCCGCTCGCCTCCATTTCAACGACAACGTCTATCTATTTTGAGGAGGCACTCCTATGACCCCACCGATTGCAACCGGCGGCTCGCCCGTCCCCGTTTCCCCGATTCCCGAAGACCCCAAGGCCGCCGGCGCCAGCGGAGCCGAAGGCTCCAAGCCGAAGCCCTTCGAGGGCAGCCACCTGCTCAACGGCATTTTGAAGAAGTCCGGTCGCGTCCCGACGCACCCGCTGACCGCAAAGCCCCCGCAGGGCGAGACGCCTGCCAAAGAAATCACTCCCGCGGACGCGAAAAAGGCCAACAGCTTTCGCCTCAAGGGCGACGAGCATTTCAAAAAGGAAAATTTCAAGAAGGCCCTCGCCTATTACGAGATGGCCCGCAAGGCCAACCCCGGCGACGCGCAGATCTTGCTGAGCCTCGCCAAGGCCGAGCACGCCACCGGCAACCTGCTGCACGCCCACGACCATTACAATGAATTGCTCGCCTCCGATCCCAGCCAGCTCGTCGTCCGCGCCCTGCGCAGCGACGCCAATCAGGCGATCCTGATGCAGATGCAGCGGATGGCGCCCAAGATAAAGCCGGAGCAACAGGCCGAATTCATCAAGATGGGCCAGATGCTGACCCTCGAGATGGCCGCGGACCGCGCCACCCTCCTGGCGCACAACGCCGACAAGGAGCTGGAGGGCCTGAAAGGCATGGAGCAGACCCTGGCGACACTGCACGGCAAGCCGAAGGCCGACAAGGAAAGGGCCTGCCAGGCCCTGCTCGCGATGGCGATGGACACCCTGGACCTGGCCCAGCTGCCCGCGCAGGATCCCAAGGACGCCGAGCTCATCCCGGAAAAACTCGGGCTGATGACCAAGGAGATCTTCGGCGTCCTCGCCCGCTTCGCGAAGGCCGACCCGGATCCCGCCCTCCAGCGCCTCGCGCCCCTCTTCGAGGGCTACCAGGCCTTGCTGGAAGGCAACACCGAGGCGGCGATGAAGTCCTTCGAGGTCGTCCGCGAGGAGGGCCTGAAGGTCCTGGGCGAGGGCGACGCGGAAAAAGGCGAGAAGATCCTTCAGGAACGGATGGAGAAGGCCGCCAAGGCGCTCGCCGCCAACGACCCCGCCGGCGCGGAGAAGATCTACCAAGAAGAAATCCCTCCCGGCCTGGCCGACGCCTATATCTACCTCAAGCAGTTCGAGGCCCAGAAGACGCGCATGGTCAGCCTGGTCGCGACCGCGGCCTGGGAGGAGGACGTCAACGCCCGCCATGCCGAAGGGGCGAAGAAGGCCAACGGCTTTTGGTCGATGTTCGGAGAGTTCGTCGACGTGGTCGGCGGAGACCCGACGGAGCAAGACAAGCTCGCCATCGCGGCCCGCAAGGAGCTCAATCTGGTCCACGCGGTCCGCGACCGCCTGGCCCTCGGCAAGGCGAACACCCTCGAGGAAGCCCTCAAGGATGTCGAGGCCACCGAGACGGGCGAGCTGAAGGATCAGGCGACCGCACAGCTGGACCAGATCGCCAAAGGCGAGGACCCCGGCATCCTGCCGCTTTCCAAGGTCGTCGAACTCACCAAAAAGCCGAAGATGAGCTCGGACGCCGCCGGCACCCTGATGAGCTTCGCCGACTCGATGGGGACCTTCGGCGGCCGGCCCAAGATGAGGACCCTGCTCTACGCGGCCGTTCAATCCTTCTCCAAGGATAAGGAACACCAAGATAGAGCGGCCTCGGCATTGAAGGAGCTCGCCAAGGAATAATCCGATTTCCCTTTCACTCCATGCGGCGAGGCCCCGGTTCGGGACCTCGCCGCTATTTTTTGAAAAACGCGCAGCGCCGGCCCTCGGTCCCAGCTTCATTCCCAGAAATCAAAATTTCTCCATTTAACTATATGATTTTATTTAATTAATTTAATAAATTCGACAGGCGCCCCCCAATGCGCCCAAAAAAGATGCCGCGAAAATTATTTTCTCCCCTTTCTCCTCCTTTCTTGAGAAACCCTATTTGACGGAGCGAATTGGCCGATGCCGTCACGCCGGCGCCGGGGCGCAACTTTCCCGGTCGGCCGACGATAAAGGCCAAAAATACGGGGCACATGTCTGACCTTTCTCGGCGAAGGACCTTCGCCCGCTCGCCCCATCATGTTTATTAAGAACTCTCCGGCCGCCCTCCTGAATGGGGTATGGGCTCATTAGGTTTCGCGGCCCGAGAGCGTACGTTCATGACCGCCTCCAGGCTCTCGCAGCCGTTAGCAGTATCGACGGCCACGGCCCAGCCGGCACCCGCGCCGACCTCCGCCGCCCATGCGGCGCTGGACGATTTCGCCCGGGCGCTACCCGCCCTGCCCGGCTCGGCCCCGAAGGCCCTCCTCGCCCGGCTGGACGAGCTCCGCCGCGAGACGGACGAAGGGCTGCTACTGACCGAACTCCTGGCGCTCGGTATCCAACTGAAATCCGAACACCGCGCCGAGGCCGCCTATGTCCTGCTCTCGCGCCTCAACCACGACGGCATCGCCGAGTCCTTCCGCGCCAAGGCCCGCGCCGAGGCCGACGCCATCGAGGGCAAGGGCGTCGCGGGGCTGCGCGCCGAATTCCTGCTCTCCCGTTTTTGCAAAGACGCCACCGACGCGCGGGTCATCGCGCCGATGATCGCGGCCACGCTGGTCGGCCAAGTCGCCGGCACTGCCACCCTCGGCCGTCTGATGGGACGCCCGGCCTCCTGGCTGACGCGGGGTTTCGGCGCCGAACTCGGCGCGGGCGCCTTCGGCTACGGCGCCGAGGTCGTCACCTTCGCGGGCTTAAATCGCGCCCTCGCGCCGCATCCCAACGGACCCTTTTCGCACGACCTGGCGCGCTCGGCGCTCACCATCGGCGCGCTGAAGCTTTCCGGTTTCGCCGTCAATTCGGCCCTCGCCGGGCCGGGCGCCCGTATCGCCGCGCGCGGCCGGGCCTCGACCCTGCCCTTCGCGGCGCACCAGGCCGGCGCCTTCGTCGGCCTCACCGCCTCGCACAAGCTCGAGGAGCATTGGGGACTCAGGCCCCGCGTCGAGGGCTCCACCTTCCTGCTCGACACCTTCG
>JADYZQ010000135.1 GCA_020853015.1 Deltaproteobacteria bacterium | reverse complement strand
TGAGGGCGATGAGGGCGATGAGGGCGATGAGAATTATTTTTCCTAGCTTCATAATTTCCTCCTTAAGGTACGAGGCCTCCCAGCCTCGTGAATTCCGTCCTTTGGTAAAGCAAGGCGTGTGCCAGGTTAATTTTTTGATTTTATTGGAAAAAATAATAGGCAGCAGGCGGCATGTACACAGGTTGGACCTGAATCTGCACAGCTTGAACAAAGAAAAAAACCGGGGCCCCCCGATGGGGGGCCCTCGGCCCGGGCCTTTGGCAAGGGGTCCTCCAGCCCTAAACGGATTATTTTTTCAGGGGGGCCGCCGATTTGACGGCGAGGTGAGCGGCCGATTTCACCGCCAGGTGCTCCGCGGACTTGGTCTGAAGTTTTTTCGGCCCCGAGGCGGAGCCGGCCTCGATCCCGCCCAGCGCCCGGTGGGCGTAAAAGCCTTCCCGCGTTTGAGAAGGAAGGGACCTTGCCGGGAGGCCGCGCGTCGCGCCGGAGATTTCCCGATCGACTTTCCAGGATGGGCTTCGGCCCGAGTAGAGGCTGGGATCTCCGCGATCCACGGACATGGATTTCATATTTCCTCCGAAATATTTGGGGTTGAATGCTTAGGCCGCGATGAACACGAGCCCGTCCTTGACGCCGTCGAGCTTCGCGACGGGGATGTCGCCGTCGCTGATCTTGCAAACCACTGGCGAGAGCTCGACTGGCGTGCTCTTGGGGGCGGTGGTCACGGGCTTGGCGGCCTTAGCAACGACCGGCTTCGCGGCGGGGGCGTGCTTCGCCGCCAGCTTCTGCTTCTGCATCGTGTGCCACTTAGCCTGGTGGGCGTTCTGCTCCTTGAAGCGCGCGGCGAGGGCGACGTTCTCGGAGACGTGGCGCTTCTCGAGGGCCTGCTTTTCGCCGGCCTGCTTGTCCGCGAAGATTTTCTTGTCGGCGGCCTGCGTCTTCTCGAAGGAGGCGACTTGCTCGGCCGAGGGTTTCTTCGCGAGGAATTGGTCCTTGATCTTTTTCTGGTGGGCCTCGAAGGCGCCAAGTTCGGCCTTCTGCTTCCCGCCGAGGACCTTCTTCTCGTCCTCCTGCTTGCCGTAGAGGGCCTTGGACTCGCCGAGCTGGTGGCCCTTTAATTTGGCGACCTCGACGTCCTGCTGCTGCTTCAGCTCGTCGGCCTCGCGCAGGGTGCCCTTGGGGGCGGCTTCCGACTTGGCGCTGGTCTCGAGCTTGCCGAGGCCGACCGAGGCCTGCTTCGCGGCGCCGACGTCGCCGCCGGCGGGCTTCGCGGCCGCCGGCTTGCCGGCCTTGGCGCCGAGGAGGCCGCCGAGGATCTTGGAGACCCCGGCCATGTCCAGCATCATTTTCACGTCCACCGAACCGCTGCTTTTTCCCGCTCGATTGATCATTTTCGTGCCCTCCGTTAAATGCGCTCCGCTTTATGTATTACAATCGGGATGCCAAATTTAACTATTTGAAATAATTAAATATTATTAATATATGGCGATAAAAATACTCGAGAATCGGCACAATATGTACGATCCGATGACACATCTTGAACGTGCGGCCTTGGTCGAGTTTCCCGGTTAAAAATCCGGATCCGAGGCCTTTTGGGGCGGAGGCGTCTTGGGCAGGGGCTTGGCGGCCTTCGCGTAAAATTCCGGGTGCGCGCCCTTGTCGAGGCTCAAAAACTGGGCCTTGTTAAGCTTCAAGCGCTTGCCCTCGAAGACGGCGAGAAATTCGTCCTGGGACTTGTGCTTCCAGAGGTACATCGGCGCCTTCGGCGTGGGATAGCCCTCGACGGGGATGGTGTAGTTCGCTGCCTCCGCGTCGCTGACGCCGGTGAAGCTCGTCGGCCCCGTGCTCGCGGCCGCGGCCGGCGTTTCCGTTGGGGCCTCGGCCTGGAGTCCCGAGCCGGTCTCGCCTTTCGGCGCGCTTGGCGCCTTGGGGGCCTGGATCTTTGGGGCTTCGGGCGTTGCGTGGCTCGGCGCGGCGGCTTTGGACGCGGCTTTCGGTGCCGGCGAGGCCGGAAATTTTTTCAGGGCGACGGCGAGGGGATTTATGACGACCGGCGCGGTTTTAACCGGGGTCTTCGCGGGCTTGGGCGCCGCGGCCTTCTCCGGAATTTTTCCCGCAAGCGTCTCGGCGGGTGCCTTCATCGGCGCCGGAATCGCGACCAAGAGCGGCGCGCCGTAGGTCCTCGGAAATTTTTTTCCGAAGGCGCGGTAGCTGCCGGTGGCGTAGTCGTAGGCCGGGGCGCGGTGCCGCGCCTTCATGAGCTTTTCGTAGACGCCGCGGTCGTGCTCGTGGCCCTTGCGATAGGCGCAGAGCAGGGCATCGGCGTTGTGATATTTTTCCTTGGCCTTCGCCGCGGCCGCCTCGAGCTTCGCGATCGCGCCCGGCTTCGCCTTGTCCTCGCGGGCCTTCGCGACCGCGGTCCGGGCCTTTTCGTAGCCGGAGAGCGCGGCGTTGTATTCCTTCGCCGCCTGGGCGTATTCCTTTTTCGAATTTTTCAGGTTCGCCCGCGCGGTTTGCAGGGCCTTGTCGGCCGCCGGATCGGCTGCGGGCTTCGCCTTCGGCTCTTGCAGGCGGCGCAGTTCGAGCCCCGCAATGAAAAAGTCGGGCTTGCCCTTTGCATCGTGCGGTACAACCACTTCCTTGCCGCTGCGGCTGTCGCGCAGGGCGAGGACCATTGGGGTTTTGGCGATCGCGGTCGAGGTTTTCATCACGCCGCCCCTTTCCGCGGCGCGCTCAGCGACGCATGGTTTTTCGCGAGCGTCGCGCCGGTCGGACCGCTCAGCTCCTCGCCCGCCGGGGCGAGGCCCTTCGTCGGGAGCGAGGGCTTCGCCAGCTTGGCCCCGGATTTTTCCATTTGTTTTTTCGCGCCCTTCGCCGCGTGGACCATCTGCTCGTATTTTTTCTTCGCGACCTCGGCTTTGGCCGAGAAGCGCTTGGCTTCTTTCATTTTGCCCATCGACCTAAAGGCCTTCGCCGTGTTTTCGAATTTCTCGTACTCGGCCTTGGCCTGGGCGACTTCGGTTTCGGCCTTGGTGACGCGGCCCTTCGCGGCCTCGTATTCGCCCTGCTTTTTTCCGACACCGGCGGTCGTCGCCTGGTCCACGAAGAAGGAAGGTCTGGCGAGCGGCTTCGGCCGCCATTTTCCGCCGTGCAGCTGCTTCAATCCGTAGCTTGGTTTTTGGAAGGCATCGGCCTTCGGGTTCGACTCTTTGCCGGGCTTAAGGAAGTTCGGTTTCACCTCGATCGGGGTCGAGGGGGCCCGGGGGCCGAAGAATACCTTGGAAAAGCCGTCTAATGACATCGTGTGCTCCTTGAGGCCTAAGAAGCCTCGAGCCTAGATAAAGCAAGCGGAATGCCATCTATAACTATATAAAATTATTAATATTATTTTGATTTATTCCAAAAGACGGTCTTGAAATCTGCACAAGCTGCACTCCGAACCTGCGCAAGTTGTAAAGGCGGGCAAAAAAAACCCGGCCGAAGCCGGGTTTTCGAATGAGGAAGGGTCGAAAGCATTAAGCCTGTTTTTCCAGCGCCACGTAGGCGGCGGGGTTTAAGATCTCGTGCATCTTGGCCAGGAAGGGGCAGTCGGTCTGGGCCAGGTAATCCAGCATCAGCCGGTACTCGCGGTGGCCCTGCTTCTGCATCAAGTGCCGTGCGGTGGCGAGCGAGACGCCCTTGTTCTCCTCGACGATGCGCTCGAGGGCGTCGACGAAGCCGTTCAGGCGGTTCAAATCCTCTTGGATCTGCTGCTCGGCGCTGAGCGAGCCGAGCTCGGGGAGCTGTTCGGCCGAGATTTCCAGGGCGAGGACATTCATGTAGAAGTCGTAATCGGCGATCTGGCTGCGCAGCTCATGGATGTCCTCCATGGCCTCGAGATAGACCGAGATCTTCCGCTGCTTGGCCTCGCGGCGCTCCTGCAGGTCGAAAATCTTGGCGTTGCGGATGATCTGCGTCTCGTTCTGGAACCCGTTCATTCATACCCCCTTTGGCCGCCTCGCCCGGAACCGTGAGGCGGCGCTACGGACTGATAAAGCAAGGGGAGTGCCAGAATTCTTTATCTTGAAATTATTATCTTATTTGGGTTTTTGCCCTGTCGCTTCAGTAGAAATCATTCACATTGTGAGCACTCTGGTTACAAGTTTCCCAAAAATTTCCCAGGCGCAACTTTCCCGGGGCTGGACCGAACCCCTAAGTGCCGATACCAAGTTTTTTTCTCATTGCCGGCGGTCAGGGGGCTGACCTTACGGGGAGATATTGTGTGAACCGCGATGCGTCGTGTCGACCGGCCGGGGGTGGATGCCTCCGCGCCTTCCCATGCCCCGTTTTCCGCCTCCGCGGGCCCCGTGCCTCCGGCGCGCCTCGCCCTGTGGGAGCGCCTGGCCCCGCGCCTCATGCCTCCCTCGAGTCGCGACGAGTGGCGGGCCATCCTCCAAGAACTCGACGAAGCCCTGTTACACGAGGCCCTGTGGTCTTTCGCGGCTAAACAGGAGCGGGCCGAGGCGCCGGAACGCGCGGCAGAGCTCTACGCCTATCTCGCCGAGGCCGCCGCGGCATCGAAACCGGACTTGGCGCGCCGCGCCCGCGAACGCCTCGCGTTCTTGCAAGGGAGCGGCCCGGTCCGGCTGCGCGTCGAATCTCTCCTGCATCGATTTTCCCGCGAGGCCTGTGACCCGGCCAATTTGATGGCGATGGTCTTGGCCGGATCCGTCTACCGCCTGACGCGAGCCGGGGTCTTGAGCCGTCTCCTGGCGTCGCCCGCGGCCAACCCCCTCACCCGCGGTTTCGGCGCGCGCGCCTTGGCGGCCGTCTCCGGCTTCGCCTTGGAGGCGCCCGTCTTCACGCTCGGCGGGAAGGCGGCGGGCGCGGCCTTGGGGCGCCCGCAAGCTTGGGACTCCGAATCTTTCGGCCGCGAGCTGGCTTCCAGCTATTTGGTCTTGGGAGGATTGAAACTGGCGGGGTGGGGCAGCCAAGCGGTGTACCGCCGTCTGGTGGACCCCGTAGGGGCGAACCTTGTGTTCGCCCCCATGCAGGGAGGGGGAGGGCGAACACAAGGTTCGCCCCTACAGTTATTGTTTCAGCAAGGCGGCATGCTCTCCGGCATCCTGATCGGTCACTCGCTGGAAGAGCGCCTCGGCCTGCGCCCGCGCCAGGATGGCGCGACGACGCTGACCGATTCGCTGGCGACGCTGCTGCAGTTTCACGTGGCGGGTCGCTTGACCCGCAGCGCCTTCGGGGAAGGCTTCCACCGCTGGGAACGGGGCCTCGACGCGCTGGCGGAGCGCGTCGCCCAGAACGGTCCGCCCTTGTTCCGCCCGCCCGCGCCGGTCCTTCTCGGCGCGACGCCTGCTCGGGCTTCATTGGCTTCGCCGCCGGTCGCGGACAGCGGCATGCTTTGGGCGATGAGCGGAATCCGGGATGCCGCCTCCGGCCGCCCGCCCCGCAGGCCCGAGCCGAGCCATCTGCCCTCCGTCGCCTCCGCCCTGCGGGGACTTCGGTCCTTGCCGAGGCACAGCCTGCCCCGCGACGAAGTCCATTTTCTGCTTCGCTTTTCGCGAAAGCTGGAGGCCGCCGGCCTCAAGGACAACGCCTATCTGGTCTTGGAGAAGGCGCTGGAGCTGGCCCGGCGCCTGGAATACGACTCGCAGGCGGCCGACTGCCTTGGCAGGGTCGGGGAGGCCATGGCCGACCTGAGTTACCTGCAGGACGCCCAGCGGGTCTTCGCCGAGGCGCGGCGCCGTATCGAGCGGACCAATGCTCACAGCCGGCCGCACCTGCTGGGCGATTTGTGGGCGAAGCAGAGGCGCGCCCAGGATCCCGACGCCGCGGACACCTTGAAGAGCGCGTTGCGCGCCGCCCGCCGTCAGATCGAGGCGGGGCAATCCTCGAACGCCGAGTCCTTGGCGATTCGGGCGGCCGCCGAGGGCGAGCTGGCCCTAGCGCGGGATTTGATCGACGAACTCGCGGTGGGGCATCGCGCCTTCGCGGTGAGCGAGCTGGCGAGTCGCTGGGCGCGCGAGGGCTTCCAGCACCAAACCGTGGCTCGAGCCATCCTCCTGGAGGCCAAGGGGGAGATCCATCGCGGCGCGAAGCTGCGCGAGAACAATTATCCGGTTTATTGGCTGCACCGCCTGGGCAAGGCGCTGCTCGCCGCGGGACCGGACTACCGCGACGACGTCTACGAGGTCGCCCTGGAGATGCGCTCTTACTTGAAGGCGCACATCCCGGATGCGACGGCCTTCGCCTCGCAAATGGTCGATGCAGTCTCCCTGCTGGCCGGGGCGCGGAAGTTTCACGAGGCGCGGGCGATCGTCGCGACGGAATTTAGGGATCCCGGCTTTCGCTCCAAGGCCCTGGCCGCGGTCCTCGTGGAGTTGGGCCGGGCCGAGCGGATGGAAGACGCCGAGGCCCTGCTGCATTCCGAGCGCCTCCTGATCGGAGACCGCGTCTCGGTCTCGCTGGAGCTCGTCTCCTTATATCGGGGGAAGCAGGGCGCCTGGACGCCCGACGCGAAACGCCTCTTGAAAGAGGTCCGCGAGCTGCTCCTCCGCCATGAATTCTCCCGCGAGGGGCTCTCCCGTTTCGAGGCCCTGCTCCGCACGGCGGGGATGTTCGTCGAGGCCGGCGACCGCGTCGCCGGCGAGGAGTTGTACGAGGCGGCCCGGCAGGCGATCGCCGGCGACATCATGATCGCGCCCGAGCGCGCGGCGGATCGCTACGCCGAGTTGGCACTGGAGCGGGCGGCGCGACTGGGCTTCGCGAAGATCCCTGAGAACCGCCCCCGCCTCTTCGAGACGCTGCGCCGTGCCGCCCGGCAAGGCGAGGCGCAGCGGGCGGCGCGGCTCGCCACTTTGCTGGGATTTTGCGAGGACGGATTCGAGTACGCGCGGGAGGAGATCGCCTCCCTGCCGGAGGATTATCGGCTCTGGGCGCGCATCCATCTTATGGAAGGGGCGAGCCTCCTGCCGCGCGACACCGCGGGGCGCAAGGCCCTCGCCCAGGAAGTTAGGGAGATATTATTGGCGAGCCAAGAGAGCGCCGCGCCGCTCGCCCCGCGGGTGCATCGCCGGGCCGCTCAACTCCTGCTTAAGCTCGACGCCCCGACTTGGCTGCGGATCGCGCACG
>JADYZQ010000134.1 GCA_020853015.1 Deltaproteobacteria bacterium | reverse complement strand
TGGCCGGCCTGCCCGGGATGAGCCTCCCCTGCGGCCAAAGCGCCTCCAAGCTTCCCATCGGCATGCAGCTGATCGCGGGCTCCTTCCAAGAAGAGAAGCTGCTCCACGCCGGCTACGCCTACGAGCAGGCGACCGAATGGCACAAGATGAGGGCGCCGCTATGACCACCTTCGAGACCGTCATCGGACTGGAAGTCCACGCCCAGCTCAAGACCAACACCAAGATCTTCTGCGGCTGCTCCACCGAATTCGGAAAGCCCCCCAACACCAACACCTGCGAGGTCTGCCTGGGCCTGCCCGGGGTGCTGCCGGTGCTCAACCGCAAGGCGGTCGAGTTCGCCATCAAGGCCGGCCTGGCCACGCACTGCACGATCGCGCGCAAGAGCGTCTTCGCCCGAAAGAATTATTTCTACCCCGACCTGCCCAAGGGCTACCAGATCAGCCAGTACGAGCTGCCGCTCTGCTCCAAAGGCTACCTCGACATCGAGGTCGAAGGCCAAAAGAAGCGCGTCGGCCTGACGCGCATCCATATGGAAGAAGACGCCGGCAAGCTGGTCCACGACCTGGGCGCCTCCGACGTCAGCCACGTCGACCTCAACCGCGCCTGCACGCCGCTGATCGAGATCGTCTCCGAGCCCGACATGCGGGGCCCCAAAGAGGCCAGCGCCTATTTAAAGCGCCTGCGCGACATCCTGGTCTACCTCGAGATCTGCGACGGCAACATGGAGGAAGGCAGCTTCCGCTGCGACGCCAACGTCTCGATTCGGCCCCTCGGGCAAAAAGAATTCGGCACCCGCTGCGAGCTGAAAAACATGAACAGCTTTCGCAACGTCGAGCGCGCGATCGAGTACGAGGTCAAGCGCCAAGAGGCCCTGATCCTCGACGGAAAAAAAGTGGTGCAGGAGACGCGGCTCTGGAACGCCGACAAGGGCGTCTCCGAGTCCATGCGCTCGAAGGAAGAGGCCAACGACTACCGCTACTTCCCCGACCCCGACCTGCTGCCCCTGATCGTCGAGGAGGCCTGGGTCGAACGCCTGCGGAAGGAGCAGCCCGAGCTGGCCTTCGAGAAGGCCGAGCGCTTCGCGCGGGACTACGCCATCCCGGCCTACGACGCCGAGGTCCTGACCGCCGAGAAGTCGGTGGCCCAGCATTGGGAAGCGGCCGTCAAGCTCGCCGCCGGGATCGAGCCCAAGAAGCTCAGCAACCTCTACATGACCCACCTGCTCAAGCTGCAGAAGGACGTCCCCGAGACCTTCGAGCGGATTAAATCCGCGACGGTCGCCGAGGTCTTGAAAATGACCGAGGCGGGCGATATCAGCCTGGGCATGGCCAAGGAGATCCTCGACGAGGTCGCCGCAAGCGGCAAGGCCGTCGCGGACATCGTCGAAGCGAAGGGCATGAAGCAGGTCTCGGACACCGGCGCCATCGAGGCGGTGGTCGACAAGGTCCTGGCCGACAACCCGAAAAACCTGGCCGATTACCGCTCGGGCAAGGACAAGCTCTTCGGCTTCTTCGTCGGGCAGACGATGAAGGCCTTGGGCGGCAAGGCCAACCCGAAGGTCGTGAACGACATTTTGATCCAGAAACTGAAGGGGTAGCTTTGAATTTTTTCACCCTACAATGGCAAGACGGCGCGGTCGTGATGATCGACCAACGCAAGCTGCCCAACCACGAAGTTTACAACACGTACCGCAGCCATGAAGAAGTCGCGGCGGCGATCAAGACGATGGTGGTGCGCGGCGCCCCGGCGATCGGCGTGGCGGGCGCGCTGGGCATGGCCTTGGCCGCCAACAACTCCAAGGCCAAGAGCCACGAAGAGTTCTTCGCCGAGATGGACCGCGCCGCCGACCTGCTCATCAGCCAGCGCCCCACGGCGGTCAACCTGCCCTGGGCGGTGAAGCGCATCCAAGCTTTCTACCGGAAAGAAAAGGACTCGAGCCTCCTGGTCCTGCAAAACAAGATTCTCGAGGAGGCCCTGCGCATCTTCGAGGAAGACGTCGTCATGTGCCGGCAGATGGGCGAAAAGGGTGCGCCCCTGATCGAGGAGGGCAAGACCTATCTCACCCACTGTAACGCCGGCGCCCTGGCGACGGCCGGCGAGGGCACCGCCCTCTCGGTCTTCTACGAGGCCCAACGGCGCGGCAAAAAATTCAAGGTCATCGCCTCCGAGACCCGGCCCTTCCTGCAAGGCGCCCGGCTCACCGCCTGGGAACTGAGCAAGAACGGCATCGACGTGACTCTGGTGACCGACAACATGGTCGCCCACTTGATGCGCCTGGGCAAGATCCACGGCGCGGTGGTCGGCAGCGACCGCATCGTCGCCAACGGCGACGTGGCCAACAAGATCGGCACCTACGGCGTAGCGGTCCTGGCCAGGCACCACGGCATCCCGCTTTACGTGGTGGCGCCCTCCTCCACCGTCGACTTCGAGACGCCGGACGGCTCGCACATCCCGATCGAGCAGCGCCCCGAGGAGGAGGTCACCGCCTTCTTCGGCACCCCCAGCGCGCCGGCGGGGATCCAGGTCTTCAATCCGGCCTTTGACGTCACGCCCCATGAGCTGGTAGAGGCCATCGTGACGGAGAAGGGCATCGCTCGGGCGCCCTACGCCGAAAATTTGAAAAAAGTCTTGCAACGATCGTAGGGGCTTCGCCCCTACAGAGGAAAACCATGGTTCAAAAAGTCGAAAAAATCTGGCTCGACGGCAAAATGATCCCCTGGGACGAGGCCAACGTGCACGTCCTGACGCACACCCTGCACTACGGACTGGGCGTCTTCGAGGGCATCCGCTGCTACGAGGGCGAGGACGGCAAAAGCGCGATCTTCCGCCTGCAAGAGCACATCGACCGTCTCTACGACTCGGCCCACATCCTGTTGATGGAGATCCCCTTCCCCAAGGCCGAGCTCCTCGAGGCCTGCAAAGAGATCTTCCGCGTCAACAAGCTGAAGGCCGGCTACCTGCGCCCCCTGGCCTTCGTCGGCGACGGCGAGATGGGCCTGCACGCCACCAGCAACCGGATCCGCGTGGCCGTCATCGCCTGGCCCTGGGGCACCTACCTGGGCGAAGAGGGCGTGAAGCACGGCATCCGCGCCAAGGTCTCCAGCTACACCCGCCACCACATCAACGCCACGATGACCAAAAGCAAGGCCGTGGCCAATTACGTCAACTCCATCCTCGCCAAGCGCGAGGCCATGCTGGCCGGCTACGAAGAGACCGTCATGCTCGACCCCGAGGGCTACGTCTCCGAGGCCAGCGGCGAAAATCTCTTCATGGTGAAGAACGGCAAGGTCGTCACGCCGCTGACGACCAGCGCCCTGCAGGGCATCACCCGCGACACCGTGATCGAGCTGCTCAAAGACCGCGGCATCGCGGTCAAGGAGACCCATTTCTCCCGCGACGAGCTCTACATCGCCGACGAGATCTTCCTCACCGGCACCGCCGCCGAGATCACCCCGGTGCGCGAGCTGGACCACCGCAAGATCGGCGCCGGCAAGCCGGGCCCAATCACGCAGCAGGTGCAGAAGGATTTTCACGATTTGGTGCGGGGCAAGAGCCCCAAGCACCGGGAGTGGCTGGCCTTCCTGTAGGCCTTCGGGCTTAAGGAGGTGGGGCGGCGCTCAGGCGCCCGCGAGCCTGGGCGAGGCGATCTCCGGCTCCGTCCGGCAGTACGACGGCACCCAGCTTCTTTCGATCAACTCCGGCCGCATCACGCTGTAGTCGAATTCCAAGCCC
The DNA here is from genome assembly GCA_020853015.1 of Deltaproteobacteria bacterium. GTDB lineage: Bacteria > UBA10199 > UBA10199 > DSSB01 > DSSB01 > DSSB01. The sequence goes on along the minus strand of JADYZQ010000134.1, from coordinate 6,965 downwards.
TCGCGGACCATGCGCGGGATATCCAGCAGGTACTTCGCCTCCGGAATATCCTTGAAGAAGGCGGTGATCATCGGCCTCACCATCCTTCGCGCGGCGCGAATGCCGACGGCACCGATGAAGTTGCGACGCTGCCCGATGTGGGCCAGCTCGTCGACCATGATCTCGTGCAACAGGGCTCGGAGCCGGTCGCGGGCCTCGGGCTCGTCGGCGAAGACGTCGTCGAACAGCCGGTCGAGTTCCAGGTAAAAAGTCATCCCCATCAATTCCGAGACGAAGGCCGGCGGGCTCATCAGGCTCTCGGGCACCTTCGGAAAGATCCGATAGACCTTTTGCATCCAAGGACCCAGCGGCACCCACTCGACCTTGTCCAAATGGAAGGTCCGGAACATCTCGTGGAAGAGCCGCACGTGGCAGAATTCTTCGCACAGATGGTAGCGGCTAATTCGCTCGGTGGTCTTTTTTGCCTCGGCCATGGAGGGAATCGCGTCCCAGGCGCCGGAAATCCCCACCCATTCGTGCCTGGCGAATTTATAGATGCAGGTCAGCAGCAAGGTCTTCCGGTCGAGACTGCGGGGATCGTCGCGCATTTTGACGTAGTTGCGATAGAACTTCTCGGGATCGGCCAGGGGTTTTCGCGAGCGCACGGCTTCGCGCTGAAATCCGGCCAGGAGATCGCGCTTGGTCGTCAGGTCCTTTTGGGCCTCGAGAATTTGCCCGCTGTGTCGTTGGGAAAACTCCCAATAGGCTTCAAAATTTTCTTGTCGTTGTCGGGAGTCGCTGGGTGAGAAGATCGATTGAAAGGTCGGCACAAGGCTCCGTTGGAAAAGAGGATTTATTCGGGAGCCGTCACGCTGGCATCAAGGCCGAGGATTGTCGAGGGAATTCCTGGATCCGCTCAATTCAATCCCTCGCGGAACAGGCGGCGCAGGGCCTCGTGGGAGGTGCCGGCCTCGCGGATCGAGCCGCCGCTGGGATAGAGATCTTCTTGAGTCGAGCTCATGGCCTCGAGGTTCTTATACATGATCACGCCCTGGCGGTAGTTCGGAAGGAAGAGGAGTTGGTAAGTGTCTTCCTTCTTGAAGGAGGGCGCCGCAGTCGGGGAGAGATAAACCCCGCCGCAGGAGAGAATCTCGCCCTTCTCCTCCAAGAGCTGTTGATCGGGGGACTTCTCGGTGTTGACGACGATGCTGCCGCATTCGCTTCCAGGTCTTTCTTTCGGAATCATGATGGCTTCTCCCCATGCTTAGGTTCACTGCAAAGGATTCCTACACATGAGAATTAGCAATCGATGTGCCACAGCTTCGGAGAGGGCACATTATTATATGTACATATTAATATTGAATTAATTCAGTATCTTGAAAGTTTAACACCTTGCTCCGTCTTGCAAACTCTGTACACAACTCATGGATCGTCAATAATTTTTAGTCAATTTATCATGGGCTCCGTCAATGCTTTGACGACCATACGCGTTAGATTTCCCCTTCGCCGAGGGAGTCTTGGAGGCGCCGGGCAAGCTCCGTCGGAACGCCGATCGCGGCCGCGATCTCCTCCGCAGAGGCCGCCCGGATGCGCTTCAGGCTCCCAAAGTGCTGCAGGAGTTTCTTTCGCCGCGCCGCGCCGATGCCCGGCACCTGAGCGAGGGTCGAGTCGAGGGTGCGGCGCTTGCGCAGCTTGCGGTGGAACTCGATGCCGAAGCGATGCGCCTCGTCGCGGACCTGCACCAGGACGAACAGGGCGGAGGAATTGGGCGGAAAGAAGACCGGGTTCTTGCGGTTGGGCAGGAAGACGCGCTCCTCGCTGCGCGAACGCGGGGCCTCGGGAGGCGCCCGGTCCCGCCAGGTCTCGCCCAAGAGCTTGCTCTTCGCCAGCGCGATCAGGTCGACGCCGACGATCTCCAGGTCGCGGAGCGCCTGGGCGGCGGCGTTCAGCTGCCCCTTGCCGCCGTCGATGACGATCAGGTCCGGCAGGGACCAGGCCTCCTCGCCGCCGGCCGCGCGGCGCAGGCGCCGCGTCAGGACTTCGTACATCGAGGCGAAGTCGTTGGCCCCCTCCACCGTCTTGATCTTGAAGTGGCGGTAGCCCTGCCGGTAGGGCTTGCCCTCGCGGAAGATCACCATCGAGCCCACCGACTCGCGGCCCTGGAAATTACTGATGTCGTAGCACTCGATGGCCTGCGGCAGCTTCTGCAGGCCGAGGCGCGCCTGCAGGTCGGCGAGCACCTCCTCGGCGTCCTTTTGTTTTTGGTCGCGGCTCAGGAAGGCCTGCTTGGCGTTCTGTCCGGCCAGCTTGAGCAGCGCCGACTTCTCGCCGCGCTGCGGGAGCAGCAGCTCGACCTTGCGGCCGGCGCGCTCGCCGAGGATCTCGGTCAGGCTCTCGGCCTCGGGCAGGACGGCCGGCAGGAGGATCTCGGCGGGGATGAAGCGGCCCTCGGCGTAGTACTGCAGCAGGAAGGAGGCCAGGACCTCCGCGTCTTCCTCGTGCGACTTGAAGTGGAAGCTGCGGTTTTCTTGAAGGCTGCCCTCGCGCACCATCATGAGGTAGACGGACAGCGCCTCGCCCTCCCGGTGCAGGCCCACCACGTCGCGCGTCACGACCCGGTGGCTGACCACCTTTTGCCTCTCGAGGGTCTTGTCGATGTCGCGCAGCAGATCGCGGTAGCGGGCGGCCTCCTCGTAGGCCTCGCGCTCGGCGGCGCCCTGCATCAGTTCGCCCACGATTTTCTTCAACTCGCCGCTCTTGCCCTCGAGGAAGAGCCGCACCTGGCGCACCACCTTGCCGTAGGCCTCGCGGTCGACGTAGCCCACGCAGGGCGCGTCACAACGCTTGATCTGGTACTGGAGACAGGGACGCACGCGGTTGCGGAACTCGTGGTCGCCGCAGGTGCGCAGCTTGAAGTGCGCCTCGATGAACTCGGCCACCTCGCGGCAGGCCCAGGCCGAGGAATAAGGACCGAAGTAGAGGCTTCCGTCCTTCTTGATCCGCCGGGTGACGTAGATCCGCGGAAACTCGTCGCGCACCGAGAGCTTGAGGCTGACGTAGCTCTTGTCGTCCTTGAGGTCGATGTTATAGCGCGGCCGGTGCTTCTTGATGAGTGTGTTCTCGAGGAGCAGGGCCTCCTTGGCGTTGTCGGTGAGCACGGTCTCGACCGAGGCGACCTTGGAGACGAGGAAGCGAACCTGGTAACGGTCGTGGGCCTCCTTGCCGAAATAGCTCCCCACCCGCGAGCGCAGGTTGCTCGCCTTGCCCACGTAGAGCACCTCGCCCTTGGCGTTCTTCATCAAATAGACGCCGGGGGCCTTGGGCAGCTCGTCGAGCCGGATTTTCGGCCTCGTTTCGGACATGGCGCCACCATAACAAAGAGATTTCCTTCCTTCCAAGATCTGATATTTTTTCCTCCCCATGAAAGGCCGCCGCCCCCGATCCTTCGCCCCCGTCGTCGCCGTCGATACCGGCGGGACCTTCACCGATTTCTTCGTCCTGACGCCCGACGGCGTCCGCAGCCACAAGGTCCTGTCGACGCCCCGCGACCCCTCGCGGGCCGTCGCCCAAGGCCTGAGCGAGCTGGGACTGAAAGGCGCCTACGCCCTCGTCCACGGCTCGACCGTCGCGACCAACGCCCTCCTCGAGCGCAAGGGGGCGCGCGTGGCCTTGGTCACAACCGCCGGATTCGAAGACGTCATCGAGATCGGCCGGCAGGAGCGCCCGCAACTCTACGCGCTGGAGCCGCGCAAGGTCCCGCCCCTCGTCGCGCGCCGCCTGCGCTTCGGCCTGGCCGAGCGGGTCGGCCCGGGCGGAAAGGTCCTGCGCAGGCCCACCGCCCAAGACCTGAAGGCGCTGCTGCGTCGCCTGCGCGGAGCGCGCGTCGAGTCCCTGGCCCTCTGCCTGCTGCACGCCTACGCCAACCCCGCGCACGAGCGGCGCCTGGCCCGGGCATTGAAAACCTTGGCCAAGCCGCTCTCGGTCTCTTCGGAGATCAGTCCCGAATTCCGCGAGTACGAGCGCGCCTCCACCGTCTGCGTCAACGCCTACGTCGCGCCGGCGATGGCCCGCTATCTGGGCCGGCTGCAGAGGCGGCTGCGCCGGCCGATCCGCGTCCTCCAGTCCAACGGCGGCGCCCTCTCGATCCGCGAGGCCTCGCGGCAGGCGGTGCGCACGCTGCTCTCCGGTCCGGCCGGCGGCGCCCTGGGGGCCCTGCGCGCCGCGGAGGCGGCGGGCCATCCCCGCCTGCTGACGCTGGACATGGGCGGGACCTCCACCGACATGAGCCTGATCGACGGCGCCCTCGAGTTCACCAGCGAAGCGACGCTCGGCGACTTTCCCGTCAAGACGCCGATGATCCGCATCGACACGATCGGCGCGGGCGGAGGATCGCTGGCCTGGATCGACGCCGGCGGAGCCCTGCGCGTCGGCCCGCAAAGCGCCGGCGCCGACCCGGGGCCGGTCTGCTACGGCCGCGGCGGCCTTAAGCTGACCGTGACCGACGCACACGTCGCCCTGGGCCGTATCCCGCCCCGGCATTTCCTGGGCGGACGAATGCGGCTTTTCCCCAAGCGGATCGAGGCCCCGTTGCGGCAGTTGGCGAAACGCCTCGGCCTCTCCCCTCGGGAGGCCGCCGAGGGCGTCGTCGCGGTCGCCAACGCCAACATGGCGCGCTCGCTGCGCATCCTGTCGCTGCAGCGCGGGCACGACCCGCGGCGCTTCGCCCTCCTGCCCTTCGGCGGCGCCGGACCCCTGCATGCCGCCGAATTGGCCGAGGCCCTGCAGATCCCGCGCGTCCTCATCCCGCCGCGTCCCGGGCTGCTCTCCGCCTACGGGATGGCCTTCGCGGAGTGGCGGCGCGACTACGTGCGCACCGTGCTTTGGCCGGAGCGAGACGCCTCTCTCGCCGCCTTGAGAAGGATATTCGAAGGGCTGAAGGTCCAGGCCCGGCGCGACGCCCGCGCCGATCGGATCGCGCCGCGCTCGCTGCGCTTCGAAGCAGTCCTCGACCTGCGCTACGTGGGGCAGTCTTTCGAGCTGGGCCTCCCCTTCCACCCGGGTTTCCGGAAGGACTTCGACGCCGCCCATCGCCGGCGCTACGGACACGCCTATCGCGGCCGACCCATCGAAGTGGTCAACCTGCGCCTGCAGGCGACGGCGAAGGCGGACGATTGGGCGCCGCCCAACGAAATCCCGGCGCGGGGGAGACTCCCCAAAACCGCGGACGCGACGCGCCTGTATTGGCGGGGCGAACGCTTCGAGGCGCCGGTCTTCCTGCGCGAGTCCCTGCCCGCCCGGGCCACCTTCTCCGGCCCCGCCTTGGTGGCCGAATTCAGCGCGACGACCTTCGTCCCGCCGGGCTGGCGGCTGCGGAGGCTCCCGGGCGGCGCCCTGCTCCTGACGCGAGACGGGAGGTCCCGTGGCTAAGACCGACTCCGTCAACCCCATCGAGCTGGAGGTCTTCCGCAACCGCTTCGCCGCGATCTGCGAGGAGATGGGCGCCGACTTGGGCCGCAGCGCCTTCTCGCCCAACATCAAAGAGCGGCGGGATTATTCCTGCGCAATCTTCGACGCCCGGGGCGGGCTGATCGCGCAGGCGGCGCATATCCCGGTGCACCTGGGGTCGATGGCGCTCGGCGTGCGGGCGGTCCTGCGGAAGTTTCGCCTGCGGCCGGGCGACACCGCGATTCTCAACGACCCTTATTCCGGGGGGACGCACCTGCCGGATATCACGCTGGTTGCCCCGGTGGTCCTTCCCCCGCGCCGGGGGCCTTCACGCGCGTCCCCCACCTTTTACGTCGCGAATCGGGCGCACCACAGCGACGTCGGCGGGCGGTCCCCCGGCTCGATGGCCTTGGCCTCGCGTCTCGAGGACGAGGGCGTCGTCATCCCGCCGACCCTGCTGGAACAGCGAGGACGCCGCAACGCCGCCTTCCTGAAGGCCTTCTTGAAACAGGTGCGCCACCCCGAGGAACGCCTCGCCGACCTCCAAGCCCAGCTCTCCGCCAACCGCAGCGGGCGCCTCCGGCTTTTGGAGCTCGTGGCCGAATATGGCGCGCCCAAGGTCCTGGCGGCCTTGCGCGCCACGCGCGACTACGAGGCGCGGATCACCCGCGAGGCCCTGCGGAAGATCCCCCGCGGCGCCTATCGCTTCGCGGATTATTTGGACGACGACGGCTTCACGCCCCAGCCCGTCAAGATCGCCGTCACGATCCGCGTCGGCCGCGGCGGAGTCGCCGTCGACTTCTCCGATTCGGCCCCCCAAGTCGCCGGGCCGCTCAACGCCACCTACGCGATCGCGCTGTCCGCCGTGGCCTACGCCTTCCGCTGCCTCGTCCTGGCCCTGACCGGCGAGGACTGCCTCTCGCTGCGCGACATCCGCGTCCGCACCCGGCCCGGCAGCGTCGTCGACGCGCTCTATCCCGCGCCCGTCGCCGGCGGCAACGTCGAGACCAGCCAGCGCCTGGTCGACGTCCTGTTCGGGGCCCTGGCGCAGGCCCTGCCCGGTCTCCTCCCCGCCGCGAGCCAGGGCACGATGAACAACGTCGCCTTCGGCAACGAGCGTTTCTCCTACTACGAGACCCTCGCGGGCGGCTGCGGCGCGGGTCCCCGCGGCCCGGGCCTAAGCGGCACCCACAGCCATATGACCAACACGCTCAACACGCCGATCGAGGCCCTCGAGAACGCCCTGCCGCTGCGCATCCAGGGCTACCGCCTGCGCAACGGCTCCGGCGGGCGGGGAAAATTCCCCGGCGGCGAGGGCCTGGTGCGGGAATACTTGTTTTTGGAAAAAACTCAGGTATCCATGCTGAGCGAACGCCGCGCCCTGGCGCCTTACGGCCTGCGGGGCGGCGACCCTGGACAGGTCGGCGCCAATTGGCTGGGCAACGCCGAGCCCGCGAAGAATCCGCCCCGCCTCACATTCAAACTCCCCTCCAAATTCGAGCGCGTCTTCCAGGCGGGCGAGAGCCTCCGCGTCGAAACTC
>JADYZQ010000133.1 GCA_020853015.1 Deltaproteobacteria bacterium | reverse complement strand
GGTTGCTCAAGTTGTCCTTCGAGAGCTTGATCAGCGAGGAGATCATGCCCTCCTTGTCGCCGTTCACCTCGACCGAGTAGCGGTCGGCCTCGTACTCGTTGCGCCGCGAGAGCCACTGGAAGATCGGATTGAGCGGGAAGGTGAAGACCGAGCTCAAGAGTCCGAAGATCACGAAGCCGATCTGCAGGCTGGGCTCGGGCACGCCGAAGGCCTGGAAGAACGGAGGCCACTCCAGGCATTTTTCCAGGACAAACAGCGAGCCCAGCGTGGTCAGCGAGGAGAGCACCAGGCCCTTCAGGATGTGGCGCCGCTTGTTGTGGCCGATCTCGTGGGCGATGACCGCGACGATCTCGGCGGGATTGAGGCTTTGGATCAGGGTGTCGAAGAGGACGATGCGGCGGGTCTTGCCGAGGCCGGCGAAGAAGGCGTTGGAGTGGGCGGAGCGCCGCGAGCCGTCGATGGTGAAGACGCCCGCCATCTTGAAGCGCAGCTTCTCGGTCAGGCGCTCCAACCGGTCTTTCAGTTCCCCTTCCTGGAGGGGCGTGAATTTGTAGAAGATCGGCGCCAGGACGACGGGGAAGAGGGCCGCGGTGACCAACTGGAAGAGCATCAGGACCGCCCAGGCCGCCAGCCACCAGTTCGGGCCGATCGTGGGCACCAGCCAGAAGATCAGCGTCAAAAGGGGAATACCTAAGACCAGGGAGAGGGCGATGCCCTTGATTTGGTCGAGGCAGAAGGTGCCCAGCTTCATCTTGTTGAAGCCGAAGCGCTCCTCGAGGACGAACTGGTAATAGACGCTGAAGGGGAGGTGCACCAGGTAGATGACGGCGCCCAATACGAAGGGATAGGCGACCTGGTGCGGGAGCGAGTGGGTCGGAAGCCATTGCCCCAGCCAGACGTCGATGCGCCAGAAGGCCCCGCTTAGGATGAGGGTCCACAGCAGCAGGGCGTCGAAACCGCTCTTTACCCAGCTGTAGTGGGTCTTGGCCCGGGTATAGGCGATGCTGCGGCGGTATTCTTCCTCGCTGAAGGTGCCCGCGAAGAGCTCGGGGATCTTGCCGCGGTTTTTTTCGATGTGGTGGAGGTTGAGGTAGTCGAGGGTGAACTCCACGGCCAGGAAGGCGAGGTAGAGGGACAAAAAGAGCCAAAAGAACCAATGTTGGACGTGGATCATCGATCTCCCTTGTACAGAAGTAAAAGGGGACGACGACAAAAGCAAGTTAAAGCGGAATAAGGACGGAATTCCCGCGTTTCAGGCCCAGTTGTTCCTCGGCCGAGCCCTGGTTGACCGCGATCTCGAGCAGGTTGCCGCTGCCGAAGTAGAGCAGGGTCTCGCCCGGGCCAGCCTCGGCGAAGCAGGTTTTGAGGCCGCGCAGCTCGAGGTCGCCGATGCGGGCGCTCAACTCGCTCCCGTGGTGGTGCCGCTGGACGAAACCCTTGGGCAGGTTGGTCACCGCGTTGCCGAAGCGGTCGAAGGCGAGGATGCGACCCTCGAGCCGGTCTGCGGAGAAGGCCGGGATGAAATCGGGGAGCCTTTCGTAGTCGGTGAGTTCGGTGCCGAAGAACTCGACGGACAGGCCTTGGGAAAGATGGGCCGCGACCGGAGCGAAGAGGTCGCGGCCGTGGAAGGTGGCGCTGAGCGGCTTCAAGAAGTGTTTAGGGTTGTTCAGGTGGACGATGCGCCGGATCTTCTGCTCGGCCAGGGCCATGGCGAGCACGCCGTTGTCCGGGCCGACGAAAAAATAATCCTCCGTCTCGACCAAGATCGCGTTGCGTTCGCTTCCGACGCCCGGGTCGACCACCGCGACGAAGACGGTCTTGCGCGGAAAATAGCGATAGCTTTGGTAGAGCAGCAGCCCCCCCTGGACGCGGTCGAAGGGCGGCACTTGGTGGGAGATGTCGATCACCCTCGCGTTGGGCGCCAGTTTGGCCAGTACGCCCTTCATGACGCCGACGTAGTGGTCTTGGAGGCCGAAGTCGCTGAGCAAGGCGATGACCATGGACCTAGTTTTATGGGCCGAAAAGGCTTTGCCAAGGGAAATTATTGTTTTAGGAATGACGCATGTTATGGGGAATCTTGGCCATTTTCGTCCTCGCGGCCCTGGCCCCTTGGCTGCATCGCGCCTTCCCTAGGGCGAGCGGCTGGTTGCTGGCGCTGGGCCCCGCGGCCCTCGGGGGGCAATACCTGTTCCGCGCGGGAGAGATCGTCGGCGGTCCGCCGCTCGTCGAGACGCATCCTTGGGTGCCCGCCCTCGGGCTCGAGCTTGCCTTCCGGATGGACGGCCTCGGCCTGCTCTTCGCACTGCTCATCACCGGCATCGGCACCCTGATCGTCGTCTACGCCGGGGCCTACCTGGCCGGCGATACGCGCTTGGGGCGATTCTACCTCTTCCTGCTCGCCTTTTTGGGGGCCATGCTGGGTCTGGTCCTCTCCGACAACATCTTCCTCCTTTTTGTGTTTTGGGAGCTGACCAGCGTCACCTCCTACCTGCTGATCGGCTTCGATCACGAGCGCGAGGCCGCGCGCGACGCGGCCCTCCAGGCCCTGCTCGTCACCGGCCTGGGCGGCCTGGCGATGTTCGCCGGCCTGATCCTCTTGGGGCAGATGGGCGGGACCGCGAGCTTCGCCGAATTGGCCGCGCGCGGGGCGATGCTGAAGGCGCATCCCCTCTACCTCCCGGCCCTGCTTCTGATCCTCGCGGGGGCCTTCACCAAGTCGGCGCAGTTTCCCTTTCACTTCTGGCTGCCGGGCGCGATGGAGGCGCCCACGCCGGTCAGCGCCTTCCTGCATTCCGCGACGATGGTGAAGGCGGGCGTTTACCTGCTGGCGCGGCTCAGCCCGGCGCTGGGCGGTACCGAGGCCTGGACCGGGATCGTCGCGACGACGGGGGCGGTCACCTTCCTGGTCGGAGGCTTCGTCGCCTTGCAGCAGAGCGATTTGAAGCGGCTCTTGGCCTACTCCACGGTCAGCGCACTGGGCCTGCTCACCTGGTTGTTGGGTTGGGGAAACCCGCTCGCCGTCCAGGCGGGCATGACCTTTCTCGTCGCCCACGCGCTCTACAAGGGGGCCTTGTTCATGGCCGCGGGGACGGTCGACCACGAGACCGGGACCCGCGATGTCACGCGACTGGGCGGGCTTTTCGGCAAGATGCCCCTGAGCGGCACGATGGCCCTCTTAGCGGCCGCCTCCATGGCCGGCCTGGCGCCGCTCTTCGGCTTCGTGGCCAAGGAACTTTTTTACGAGGCCGCACGCGACTCGGTCTGGCCGCTCTGGATCTCGGTGGGGGCGGCCATGCTGGGGAGCGTGGGCACTGTGACGGTGGCGATGATGGTCTCGGTCGAGCCCTTCTTCGGCCGCTACGTCGCCACGCCTAAGGCGCCTCACGAGGCCCCGCTCGGGCTGTGGCTGGGGCCCGCGAGCCTGGCGCTGCTCTCGCTGGCCTTCGGCCTCCTGCCGGGCGGGCCGCAGGGACTGCTGGCCTCGGCGGTTACCGCCGCACTGGGCGAGCCGTCCTCCTTCAAGCTGGCGCTATGGCACGGCCTCAATCCGACCCTGGCCCTAAGCCTGGCGACCCTGGCCGCGGGCGGCCTGCTTTATGCGGCGCGCGGGCCGCTGCGCCGCGCCTTCGCGGCCGCCGCGGGGCCGCTTTCCTACGGACCCACCCGCGCCTACGAGTGGACGCTTCAGGCCTTGAAGGGACTGGCCGCCGGGCAGACGCGCCTACTGCAGCACGGCTATCTCAATTACTACCTGCTGGTCTTCTTGGTGGCCATCCTGGCGATGATCGCTTGGCCGCTCCTGTTCCATTGGGATTTCCACCTGCGTCTCCCGAACAGCGGGATCCGCGTCTACGAGGGTCTTTGGGCGGCGTTGATCGCCTGCGGGGCGGGCGTGGCGGTGGCGACCAACTCCCGCATGTTCGCCGTGGTGGCCTTGGGGGTGGTGGGCTACGGGATCGCCTTCCTTTATCTCCTCTTCGGCGCCCCCGACCTGGCGATGACCCAGATCCTGGTCGAGACCCTGATGCTGATCGTGCTGCTCCTGGGCCTCTACCACCTGCCGGGCTTCGCGAAATACTCCCGGCCCGCCTCGCGTCTGCGCGACGTCCTCCTCTCCGTCGCCGCCGGCGCCTTGGTGACGCTGCTGGTCCTGATCACCCAGCAGAACCCTCATCCCGCGCGGTTGGTCGAATATTTTTCTAAAAACAGCGTTCCCTTGGGTCAGGGGCGCAATATCGTCAACGTCATCTTGGTCGACTTCCGCGCCCTCGACACGATGGGCGAGATCACGGTTTTGGGGATCGCGGCCCTGGGCGTCTACGCCCTGCTCAAGCTGCGCCTGAAAGGGGGAGGGGAGCCGTGAAGTCCTTGATCCTCCGCGCGACCGCCCGCTTTCTCCTGCCGCTGATGCTGCTCTTCTCGGTCTTCCTGTTCCTGCGCGGGCACAACGAGCCGGGGGGCGGCTTTGTCGCCGGGCTGGTCGCGGCCGGCGGCTACATCCTCTTCGCGATGGCCTACGGGGTGGGGGAGATGCGCTCGCTGCTCGGACTGGAGCCCCGCTCCTTCATCGCACTGGGACTCACCGGCGCCCTCGCGAGCGCCCTCTGGCCGACGCTGGCCGGGAAACCCTTTTTTACGGGCCTGTGGGTCCAAATATCCCTCGGCCCCCTGGGGAAATTGAAACTGGGGACGCCCCTCTTGTTCGACTTGGGCGTCTATGCCGCCGTCTTCGGCGTGATGCTGACCATCGTGGTCGGCCTAATGGAGGAATAGCTTGGAGACCTTGCTCGCCGTCGTGATCGGAGCCCTCTACGCCGCGGCCTTCTACCTGCTGCTGCGCCGGAGCATCGTGCGCATGCTCTTCGGCCTGCTCTTGCTCAGCAACGCGATCAACCTGCTGATTTTCACCTCGGGAGGGCTGACCCGGGCGCGGCCTCCGATCGTGCCGGCGGGCGCCGCGGAGGCGACGCCTCCCTTCGCGGATCCCCTGGCGCAGGCCCTGATCCTGACCGCCATCGTCATCGGCTTCGGCCTGCTTTCCTTCACCTTCGTCCTGATCTACCGCTACTACCAAGAGCGGGGCAGCGACGACACCGCGCAGATGAGGGCCACCGACCCATGAGATCCCTGATGCCCGCGCTGCCGCTCTTGATTCCCTTCGCGACCGCGATCCTCTCGCTGTTTTTCGCGCGCTCGGCCGCCGCCCAGCGGCGAATCGGGATACTGGGCTCCCTCCTGCTGCTGGCCGCCGCGCTGGCCCTGCTTTTTACCGTCCGCAACGACGGCATCCTCGTCCTCCACGCCGGCAACTGGCCGGCGCCTTTCGGCATCGCGCTGGTGATCGACCTGCTGAGCGCCATCATGGTCGCGATGACGGGCCTGATGGGGCTGGGCGTCCTGGTCTTCGCCTTCGGCAGCGTCGACGCCGAACGGGTGCGCTTCGGATTCTTCCCCCTCTTTCAGTTCCTGCTGATGGGGGTCTGCGGGGCCTTCACGACGGGCGACCTCTTCAACCTCTACGTCTGGTACGAGGTGATGCTGATGTCCTCCTTCGCCCTGATCAGCCTGGGCGGCACGCCGCTTCAGCTGG
>JADYZQ010000132.1 GCA_020853015.1 Deltaproteobacteria bacterium | reverse complement strand
TGGGCCGCGCGCCCATGGTGAAGACGTCGCGCAGGATGCCGCCCACGCCGGTCGCCGCGCCCTGGTAGGGCTCGATGAAGCTGGGGTGGTTGTGCGACTCCATCTTGAAGGCGACGCCCCAGCCCTCGCCGATATCGACGACGCCGGCGTTCTCGCCCGGACCTTGAATGACCTGGGGGCCGTCGGTCGGGAGTTTCTTTAGATGGATGCGCGAGCTCTTGTAGCTGCAGTGCTCGGACCACATCACCGAAAAGATGCCGAGCTCGACTAAGTTGGGCTCGCGTCCGAGGATCTCGAGGACGCGGCCGTACTCCGCCTCGCTGAGGCCGAATTCTTGGGCTTGTTGTAGCAGTGATTTGGTCATGATGTCGAAGCGCTTCCCTACGAAGCCAGCAAACTCTCGAAAATCCTCTTCCCGTCCTCGCAACCCAGCAGCGCCTCGCTCACCCGCTCGGGGTGCGGCATCAGGCCGACGACGTTGCGGCGGGCGTTGCAGACGCCCGCGATGTTGTTCAAGGAGCCGTTGGGGTTGACCGCCTCGCTCGCCTCGCCCTGGGCGTCGACGTAGCGGAACACCACCTGCCCCTCGCCTTCCAATTTCTTCAAACCCTCGGCGTCGATGAAGTAATTGCCCTCGCCGTGGGCGATGGGGATCTTGAGGACCGCCCCCTTCCCCGCCTTCCGGGTGAAGGGCGTCTCGACGCTGTCGACGCGGATATTAGTATAATCGCAAAGGAACTTGAGCGAACGGTTGCGGATCAAGGCCCCGGGCAAGAGCCCCGCCTCGGTGAGGATCTGGAAGCCGTTGCAGATGCCGAGGAGCGGCCGGCCCTCCTGCGCGAAGCGTTGGACCTCTTGCATCACGGGCGAGAACTTGGCGATGGCCCCGCAGCGCAGGTAGTCGCCGTAGGAGAAACCCCCGGGAATTACCACCGCGTCGCAACCCTTCAGGTCGGCGTCCTTATGCCAAAGGTAGACCGCCTCGAAACCCATGATCTTGCCGACGACGTGGTAGAGATCATGGTCGCAGTTGCTGCCGGGGAAGACGACGACGCCGACTTTCATCGCTTAGAGGATCTCCACTTCGAAGTTTTCGATGACCGTGTTCGCGAGCAGCTTGTCCGAGAGCTGGGCGAGGCGCTCCTTGGCCTGCTTGGGATCCTGGGTGCCCAGGTCGATCTCGAAGGACTTGCCGACCCGGACGTCCCGAACCTCCTCGAAACCCAGGGCGTGGGCGGAGTTGAGGATCGCCTTGCCTTGGGGGTCGAGGACGCCGTTTTTCAGTTTGACCGTGACTTTGGCTTTCATAATTTCTCGTCCCTACGCCCCGAATACCCGCTTAAAGATATGCCCCACGTGCTTCAGGTGGTGCCTCAGGTCGAAGATCGCGTCGATCTCCTTCGGGCTTAAATGCTTGCGGACCTGCTCGTCCTGCTTCAGCAGGGCCGCGTAATTCTCCCGGGTCTCCCAGACCCGCATCGCCAGGCGCTGGACGACGGCGTAGGCGTCCTCGCGCTTCATCCCCGACTCGACCAGGGCTAGCAGAACCTGCTGGCTGTGCACAAGGCCGCCCAGCTTCTCGAGGTTTTCGCGCATTCGCTTGGGGTAGACGACCAGGTTTTCCAGCAGGTGCGTCAGTCGCCCCAGCATGAAGTCGAGCGTCACCGTCGCGTCGGGGCCGACCACCCGCTCGACGCTGGAGTGGCTGATGTCGCGCTCGTGCCAAAGCGGCTGATTTTCGAAGGCCGAGACCGCGTAGCCTCGGATCAGGCGCGCCAGGCCCGACAAGTTTTCCGAGAGGATCGGGTTGCGCTTGTGCGGCATCGCCGACGAGCCCTTTTGGCCCGGCGAGAAATACTCCTCGGCCTCCAGGACCTCGGTGCGCTGCAGGTGGCGGACCTCGACGGCGATCTTGTCGACGGTGCCGGCGATCACGGCCAGGGTCGCGAAGTAGAAGGCGTGGCGGTCGCGCTGCACGATCTGCGAAGAAGCCGGCGCGGGCTTCAGCCCCAGCTTCTTCATGACGTATCGCTCGATCGCGGGCGGCGCGTGGGCGAAGGTCCCGACCGCCCCCGAGCACTTGCCGAAGGCGATCTGCTCGATGGCCAGCGCGAGGCGCTCGCGGTTGCGCTTCATCTCGTCGTACCAGATCGCCAGCTTGAGGCCGAAGGTGATCGGCTCGGCGTGGATCCCGTGCGAGCGCCCCACCTGCACGGTCTCTTTATATTGATGGGCCTTGCGCTTGAGGACCTTGAGCAGCTGATCGAGGTCTTGCAAAAGGATCCGCCCCGCGTCGCGCAGCTGCATGGCGAGGCAGGTGTCGAGGACGTCGGAGCTGGTCAGCCCCATGTGCAAAAAGCGCCCCGAGGGCCCGACGAACTCGGCCACGCAGCTGACGAAGGCGATGACGTCGTGCTTGGTGATCGCCTCGATGGCGTTGATCCGCGCGATGTCGAAGCGGGCCTTCTTTTGGATGTTCTTTAAATCCTGGGCGGGGATCTTTTTCAATTTCGCCCAGGCCTCGCAGGCGGCCACCTCGATGTCCAGCCAGCGCTGGAACTTGGCCTGGGGCTCCCAGATCTGGACCATTTGGGGACGGCTGTATCTCTCGAGCAAGGGGCACTCCGAAGGGTATTTAGTAGCAAGATCAATGGGTTCGAAGGACGAGCGCTGGATAGTATAGGGGCCCCGGCGACGCAAGGGGAAAAACCGGAAAAGCCGGCGAAATTCCCCGTGACCCGCTTCCAAAAGGTTATGCATAATATTCAAAAGGAATAATTTGAATTGAATAAGCGCTATCGATTGGAAAGGGTCCTGGGGGAAGGCGGGATGGGACGCGTCTACGCCGCCTGGGACGAGCTTAGGCAGCGGCCGGTCGCGCTCAAGTCGCTGCTCGCCTTTCGCGACGCCTCGGCCCTGGCCGAAGAGTTTCGCCTGCTCACGCGTCTCTCCCATCCCAACTTGGTCGAGATCTACGACTTCCACCGGGAGGCCGCCGAGGTCTGCGCGGGCGCGGAGCTTCAGGGGCCCTGCTTCGCCATGGAATTTTTGGAAGGCTCTCCCCTCGACCGGGCGGGGCTCGACGCCGAGCCGCAAGCCGCGGTCCCGCTCCTGGCGCAATGGCTGTCGGGGCTCCAATACCTCCACGCGCGCGGCGTCCTGCACCGCGATCTCAAGCCCGCCAACCTGCTCCGTCTCCGCGACGGCCGCTTGAAACTCTTGGACTTCGGACTCGCCGGGGAGGCAGAAGACGCGGCGGGACCGCGCGGGACGCTCGCCTACCTGGCGCCGGAGGCCTTCTTCGGAGCCTACGAGGCCCGCAGCGACCTCTTCTCCGTCGGCGCGATCTGCTACGAGCTGCTGTCCGGCCAGGCGCCCTACCCGCAATGGCCGCCGACGGATCCCGCGGCGCTGCCCACGCCCCCCGCCCTGGCGCGGCTGCGTCCGGAAATCCCGGACTGGCTCGGCGACCTCGTCGCGCGGCTGCTGCAAGCCTCTCCCGCCGATCGACCCTCCTCGGCCCTCGCCGTCCTGCAATACTTGAGGCGCCACGGCGTCGCGCTCGTCCCCGCGCTCGCCGAAGACAGGCGCGCCGTCTTGCCGCCACGCCTCGATTACCAGAGGCCGAAAGGCCTCTTTTCCGAGCTCGAGCAAGCCCTGCTCGCGGATTCGGGGGCCGGAAAACCGGAGATCCTCGCCGTCTTCGGCGGCACCGGCGGCGGGCGCAGCCGCCTCCTGGAGGAGTTGCGGTGGCGCCTCCAGCTCCGCGGGCGCGCCTGGCTGGCGCTGCCGCCGCAGCGGGAGGCCGATTGGCCGGCGGCGGTGCCGGGCCGGCTCGGCCTTCCCGAGAGCGCCCGGGGCGCCTCCGTGCCGGAGTCCTTGGAAGCCCTCTTGTCGCGGCGACCCGGCGAGGCGGCGGTCCTGGCCTGCGAGGACGTCCACCTCTGGTCAGCGGCGGCTTTGCGATCCTTGACCCTGCTGCTGCGCCTCTGGCCCAAGACCGGCGCCTCGCTGCGGCTGCTGCTCGATGGGAACCGCGACTACCGATCGCCCGAAATGGACCCGCTGCGCGCGACCCTCGACGCCCTACCGCGCGCGGCGACGCGGGAGCTGCCCGAGCTGAGCCCCGCGCAAAGCGAGGCCCTCCTGCGCTCGGCGCCCCTGGAAGTCCCTCTGTCCGACGACTGGATCCGCCAAGCCGTCCAGGCCTCCGGCGGTATCCCCTTGCTGTTGATCGAGGCCCTGCGCCGGGGCCTCGCGAGCGACTTCGCCGCGGAGCCGGAAGGGCCCGAGGCCCTGCCGGAACGGCTTGCCGAATCCTGCCGCCGCCGTTGGCGGGATTTATCCGCCGGTGCGCAACGCTGGCTGACCCTGCTGCTCGCCCGCGGCGACTCCGCCGAGCTGGGGGAGCTGCGCGAGCTTTGGCCCCGCGAGGCGGGGGATTTCGAGGCCGCACTCTTCGCCTTGGAAAACCAGGGTTGGTTGCGAGGCGAGACCGAGCGCCCGCAGCGGCGCGCCTTGGCGCAGCCTTCGCTTCGCGCGACGCTGCTGCGATGCGCCGAGCCCGAGGCGCTGCGCGAGGCCCATCGCACCTGGCTCGACCGGCTTATGAAAGACGCCCCCGCCCTTCCGCAGCCGGACGCCCGCGCGGTCGAGATCGCGGCGCAGGCCTTCGGCGCGGGCGACGCGGCGCTCGCCAAGACTTGGGGCCTGAAGGCCGCCGAATACTTCGAGGCCCGCGAAGAACCCGAGGCCGCCCTGGCCTGGTACCGCCGCCTGCTCCCCCTCGCCGCCTCCCCGGAGGACCGCTACCTGCTTCAGGGCAGCATGGCGCCGCTGCTCTACCGCCTCGGACGCCTGGACGAGGCGCGGTTAGCCTACGAGCGATGGTTCGAGGACCGCCCCGACGACGAGACCCGGCTGCAATATTTGAAATTCCTCTTCTACACGGCGATGGTCGACTTCGCGGCCCATCGGAGCGAGGCCGCCCGCGCCGGTTTCGAGGCCTGCCTGCGGGTCGGCCCGGCGGGACGCCACGCCGCGCACCATCCTTATCACGCCCGCGCCCTGAATTTTCTCGCCGCGCTGGCCCGCCGGGCGGAAAAGGCCGAGGCCGCGCGCGGCCTCCTGGACCGCGCCGCCGCCTTGGCGGGCTCGGACCCGCTGCTGGCCGGGGACGTCGCGCAGCGCCGCGGCGAGCTGGAGCTGGGCCAGCTGCGCTTCGCCCCGGCTCTCGCGCACTTCCGCGCCTGCCGCGAGGCCTTCGCCCGCAGCGCGCAGGCCCAAGCCGAGGCGGTGGCCCAGCACCTGCTCGCGCTGTGGGCCCGCGACTTCGGCCGACCCCGCGAGGCGCGCGTCTTGATCGAGCGGGCCCTGCGGCTCTCGCGGGAGAGCCGCGCGATTTTGCAGTGGGGGCGCACCCTCGAGAACCGCGCCCTGATCGCGGCGGACTTGGGCGACTACGGAGGCGCCTGGGCCGACAGGGAGCGCGCGGAAAAGGTCCTCGAGGTCTACGGCAGCGCCGAGGACCTGCGCCTGCTGCGCCTGCACCGGGCGGAGTTCTTCGCGCTCACCGGAGAGCTGAGGGGCGCGGACGAGCTGCTGCGGCGCTTGGAGGCCGAGCCGGGCGCGACGCCGGCCTGGAAGGCGGAGCTGGCCCTGCGGCGCGGCGAGCTGGACTTAAGCCAAAACAAGGTCGTCGCGGGCGAAATCCGGCTCCGCCAAGCCCTCGCCGAGGTCGGCGCCGCGGCGGAGCCGAAAGCTCGCCTCGCTTTGAGTTGGGCCCTGTGCCGCTCCCTGGCGCCGCAAGGCAAGCTTGGGCAGCGCGAGGCCGCTCTCGCCGCGACCTTGCGACTCCTGGAGAAGCTCGAGGGCCCGCTCTACCCGCTGATGCGCCGGGCCCTGGCCTGCTGGGCCGCGGAGGCCGGGGAGATCCCCCAAAAACTCCCGCCCTTGCTGGAGGCGCTCCGGGAGGTCGAACTCCCCGCGCTACGCGTCGAGATTTTAAAGACCACCGCGCTGTTTCTGGCGCGCCGCGGACTGCGCGGCGCGGCCGCGCGCCTGTGGCGAGATTATTGTGACGAATGGCGGCGCCTCTGCGCCGCCCAACCGGAGGTCCTGCGAATGGATATGCAAAAAAACCCGCCGCCCGAATCCCTCGACGCCGAATTGCTGGAGCTGCTCGCCGCCTCGCAGCCCGAGACCGCGACGGCCCCGCCGCCGGCGGCCCCGGCGGAATCAGGCCCTCCCCCCGCGGCGACCTCCGTCCCGGCCGCCACGAGCGAGCCCTCCGGCCTCTCCGAGCAGCGCTTCCGCCAATTCAGCGAGATCAGCCGCCAGATCGCGGGCAAGCACGACTTGGGCGAGATCCTCGAGCGGGTGATGGACGCGGCGATCGAGTTCACCGGGGCCGAGCGCGGCTTCTTGATCCTCGAGAATCCCGCCGCGCCGAAGGGGCCGCTCCCCGGCTACGAGGTGAAGACCGCGCGACACTTCAACCAAAAGACGCTCGCCGGCGAGGACCTGCAGATCTCGATGACCGCGGTGCGGCAGGCCATGGACCAAGGCTCGACCCTGCTCACCGCCAACGCGCAGCTGGACGAGCGCCTGAAGACCAAGAAGTCCGTGGTCCAGTACCAGCTCAAATCCATCCTGGCCGTGCCGCTGGAGCTGGAGGGGAAGGTCCTGGGCGCGATCTACCTCGACCACCGCTACGCGCCCAACGCCTTCCGCGACGAGGACATCGTGTTTCTGGGCGCCTTCGCCGCCCAGGCCGCGCTCGCCGTGCAAAAGGCGCGGCTGATCGCGGAGCTGCGGCAGGCCAACGCCAAACTGGAGGAAAAGGTCGAGAGCCAGGAGCAGCGCATCGCGGTGCTCTCCGACGAGCTGGCCCAGGTGCGCGACGAGCTGCGCTACGGCTACGACGAGATCATCGGCCAGTCGCCGCGGATGATGGAGCTCTTCCACGTCCTCGACCACGTCACCGACACCCTGATTCCCGTCTGGATCTTCGGCGAATCGGGCACCGGCAAGGAGCTGGTCGCCCGCTCGCTGCACCAGAACAGCTCGCGCAAGAAGGGCCCCTATGTGACGATCAACTGCAGCGCCATCCCCGAGACCCTGCTCGAGAGCGAGCTCTTCGGCCACAAGCGCGGCGCCTTCACCCACGCCGACCGCGACAAACCGGGCCTCTTCGAGGCCGCGAGCAGCGGGACGCTCTTCATGGACGAGGTCGCCGACATGTCGATGAGCATGCAGGTCAAGCTGCTGCGCGTCCTGCAGGACGGCGAGGTGCGGCCGGTGGGCGCCAACAAGCCCGTGAAGATCGACGTCCGCCTGGTCACCGCCTCGAACAAGGACCTGCAGCAGCTGGTCGACGAGGAGAAGTTCCGCCAGGACCTCTACTTCCGGATCAACGGCATCACCGTGCGGCTGCCGCCGCTACGCGAGCGCAAGGAGGACATCCCTCTTTTGGTGAACCACTTGATCCAAAAGCTCGCGAAGGCCTTCAAACTGGAACCCTGCAAGGTGAGCGAGGAGGCCTATGAAAAATTGGTCGCCTATCCCTGGCCGGGCAATATCCGGCAGTTGGAGAGCGTCCTGCGCAACGCGATGCTCTTCGCGCAGGGCAAGGCGATCACCGCGCCGCTGCTCAACCTGCCCGCGCCCGCCGAACCCCGCGCGGGCGGCCCCTCGGCGTCAGCCGCCGGAAACCCCAAGGCCCAGGAGAGGGCCGAGGAGCGCCGACTGATCCTCGAGTCCCTGCGCCGCCACCACATGAACAAACCGGCGGTGGCCGAAGAGCTGGGCATCACCTTGCGCTGCCTGTATTTGAGGATGGATCGCCACAAGATCCCGAAGGGAAAGACGGTCCTGGCAAAATATCTGGGGATTTCCGCTTAAGCGGTTTATTCGGCGGCGGCTTCTTGGGGGATGCCGAATTCGGGGGTCTTTTCGATGCAGGGCAGATCGGCGCGCGGTCCTTGTTCCACCGCCAGCTCGGGCTTGGGTACGACCGTGAGGACGATGGACAAGCCTTGCGATTCCTCGACGGGCAGCAAGGTGTCCAAGGGCCCCTCATAAGACTGCTTGTAATCGAAGCCGATTTGCAGACCGGAGTCAACCTTGAGCTCGGCCTGGAAGAATCCGTGCTTGTCAGCATCCGCCGAGGTGTGGGTCACCAGATAGCGGCCGGCGAGCTTGTCGGTGATCCGCAAAAATCCCACGGCGCTGTAGGTCTCGCCCGAGGGCATTTGGCTGAGCAGGAAGCCTTCGAGGCTAACCTTCGATCGTCCTTCTCCCGCCTGGCACAAGACCTTGGCGCGTCCGTCACGGATCACGTAGTGGATGTTATGGATGTCCTTTTGCGGTCCGGAGAAGCCCGAGTCCATCGGCTGGGCCGCCCCGCCGCTGCCCAGGGGCGAGCCGCCCCCGCCCACCGTGCCGCCGCCTGGATTCGCCGCGCCGCCGGGGGCCTGGGCCCCGGCGCAGCCCCACAGCCAGAGACAGACGGCTAAGATTCCCAAGGTGAAAGGACGCGCACTCCTCATATAGAGAGCTTATCGTATCGGGAGGCGGGACAGTTGTCGACCCGAAGCGTTTCCTCGTTAATTCAAAAAATACGAAAATAATTCACAATTATTATTCATAATATTCAATTTTAATTCCGCTACCTATGTAACAACTTGAAACTATACAATTTTTAAATTCCAGCCACATGGCCCGCCGCTTGCTTTTCCTTCCTCCGTCGGCGCCGCGAAGAGGCCCGCTTCAGGAGGATAAAAATGGAAACCCAACGCATCCCGCATTCCCACCCCCGTATCGGCAACAACCCCGTGAGCTCCAAGTCCCTGGCCGGCCCCGGCGGACCGGCCACCAAATCCCTGGGCGGCTATGCCGACCCGGCCCTGGTTCAATGGCTGGAGCAGGCCACCGCCTATTACAACGCGGTGATGGCCGGCGACCCCAACACGCCGCAGCCCAGCCAGGAGGAGTGGAACTCCTTCCTCGCGCAGCTTCAGTGGGCCCAGCAGCAACTCGGCCAGGGTCAGACCGGCTGGGATCCCGGCATGGGAGGAATGGGCGGCATGGGAGGTCCGGCCGGCCCGGGAGCTCAAGGCGCACAAGGCAACGAGTTCGGCGGCATGCCGGGGACCCTCGACAACTGGGTCTACACCCAGGCCCAGTCGCAGATCGGCTTCACCGGCAACGGCACCCACGACATCTGGAGCAACGAGATCATCCTCGACGTGTTTCCGGTCTCGGCGCAGGTCACGGTGGAGCATACCACCGACACCCGCTTCCAACCGCCCGAAGAGGTGATCAAGATCGTCGTGAAAGATCCCGCCACGGGAACCGAGGCGGTCTACTTCGTCCACGATTTCGACCCGGCCGCGGGCGACACGATCGAGATCCGCACCCCCGAGGCCTCTCAGGTCCGCGACGCCGCCGGCATCGCCGCCTGGGGCGAATTTGTCGCGGGCTCCGCCCAAGGCGGCAAACCCGAGGCCAGCATCCCCGGCGTGGAGCAGCCCGACGGCAGCCTGGTCTACGAGCCGGAATTCGCCGGCGAGACCGTGGACTTTTGGGCCCAGCCCGGCGAAGACCAGACCCACCACGTCTACGCCGACGCCAACATCTCGGTGAAACCCTCCGACGAGGTGGAGTTTCGCACCGGGCTGGACGGCCAGATCGTGGTCGAGGTCACGCACAGCGACGGTTCGAAGGACACCTACATCGTCAAGAAGGGCTACAACGCCAACGTCAACGTCAACGAGGAGTACGTCAACGGCGAGATCCCCGAATCGATCCGCGACCGCGTCACCTTGAACGGCGCCGCCGACGCCTCCGGCGGCAGCATGGACGGCGCGGCCATCCTCGACGCCCTGCTCTCCGCCACCGGGCGCACGGAGAGCCAATTGCTCAACGCGCTGAAGGCGGCGGGCTACGGCGACATGACGATCGAGGAGTTCAAGGACCTGCTCTCGGAGGGGAAATTCACCCAACCGATCGACGGCAAGCTGCTGAGGTTCCTGGGCCTCTTCGACCCGACCCTGGCCGAGGCGATCCAGAGCACGCTGAACCACTCCAACGGCGATACCGAGAGCGCCTTCAAGGACATCCAAGCGCGCTTGGTCGAGCTCTTGAGCCTGCTCGATCCCAATTCGATCTACGGGCCCACCGGGGACGCGGGCGGATTCATGGCCAACGGCGAGGTGATACCGTTCTGGATCTGCAACACGGGCGAATACGCCGGCCAGCTGGGCACGGACGAATAAGCATCCCAGAGTTCTTTCCCTCTACATGGGGGAAATACTAATCCACTGTCCCAATGAACTGGGACGGATAGACATCCAAGACTCTTTTCCCTCTACACCTTCCTTCCGGGCGCCCGCTGGGCGCCCGGTTTTTTTTCCGAATCCAAGGCGCGAAAAAAGCATCCGGACAAAAATTCACAAGAGCATTCAAAATATTCTAATTTTAATCGCATGATTTTATTAACTTACTGTTTTTATTAAATAAATTATTTGGCACCGACCTTGCTTTTATATCCGGCAAGCCCCTTGGC
>JADYZQ010000131.1 GCA_020853015.1 Deltaproteobacteria bacterium | reverse complement strand
CCCCAATAGTCCCGACTCCCGTCGGGACGAGGATTTTGGGTTGAATTCCCCCGCGCATTTTCCTAGGGAGCAGGGGCTATGTCCCTGACCGTCGTCGGCACCGTCGCCCTGGATACCGTCGAGACCCCCTTCGGCAAGCTCGAAGAGGGCCTGGGCGGCTCGGCCACGCATTTCGCGGCCTCGGCGACCTTTTTCTGCCCCCTGGCCCTAGTGGCGGTGGTCGGGGCGGATTTCCCCGAGGCGCACCTCGACTTCTTCCGCTCGCGCCCGATCGACCTGGCCGCTCTCGAGCGCCATCCCGGCAAAACCTTCCGCTGGAAGGGGCGCTACGAGCACGACCTCAACGTCGCCCATACCCTCGACACGCAGCTGAACGTCCTGCTCGACTTCAACCCGCGCCTGACGCCGGCGATGCGCAAAAATCCCTTTTTGTTTTTGGGCAACATCGACCCGGCCATCCAGCTCAAGGGTATCGAGCAGATGGAGGGCAAGCCCTTCATCGCCGCCGACACCATGAACTACTGGATCAGCGGGCACCGCGAGTCGCTGCTCAAGACCTTGAAGCGCGTCCACCTGCTGCTGATCAACGAGGCCGAGGCGCGGCTTTTGGCCGACACGCCCAACCTGGTCAAGGCCAGCCGGATCATCCGCGAGATGGGGCCCAAGACCCTCGTCATCAAGCGCGGGGAATACGGCGCCCTGGTCTTCCACGGCGACGAAGTCTTCAGCGCCCCCGCCCTCCCGCTCGAGGAGATCCTCGACCCCACCGGCGCCGGCGACTCCTTCGCGGGCGGCGTGCTGGGCTATTTGGCCAAGACGGGGGACCTGAGCTTTCGCAATTTAAAGAAGGCGGTGATCTACGGCAGCGTGATGGCCAGCTTCATCGTCGAGAAGTTCAGCATGGACCGGCTGCGCGACCTGACCCACGCGGAGATCGAGGGGCGCTACCGGCAATTTTGCGAGCTGGCGCATTTTGAAATGCCGGCCTAAGGGTTGATCAAACGCCACCAAATTCGCAACCGCCGCAATAACACCAAAATAACCCACTCCCGCACAATGCTATGACAAAATTCGAAGACGCCAAAAAAAACTGGGAAGAGAAGGTCCTTAAGAAAAACCTCGAAAAAAGCCCCGAGGCCAAGCCGAAGTTCGAGACCACCTCCGGCATCGAGATGCAGCGCCTCTTCACGCCGAGCTTCCCGGCGGACCCCGAGGCCGAGTACCTCGAAAAATCCGGCTTCCCCGGCCAGTTCCCCTTCACCCGCGGCGTCCAGCCCACCATGTACCGCGGCCGGCATTGGACGATGCGCATGTATGCCGGCTTCGGCACCGCCGAAGAGTCCAACGAGCGCTACCGTTACCTCATCGCCAACGGCGGCACGGGCCTCTCGGTGGCCTTCGACCTGCCCACGCAGATGGGCTACGACAGCGACTCGCCGCGGGCCATGGGCGAGGTCGGCAAGTCGGGCGTCGCCATCGACTCGCTGGAGGACATGGAGATCCTGTTTAAGGAAATCCCGCTCGACAAGGTCAGCACCTCGATGACCATCAACTCGACGGCCTCCATCCTATTGGCCCTCTACATGGCGGTGGCCGAGAAGCAGGGCGTCGCCTTCGACAAGATCAGCGGCACCATCCAGAACGACCTATTGAAGGAATACATCGCCCGCGGCACCTACATCTACCCGCCGCAGGCCTCGATGCGCATCATCACCGACATCTTCGCCTTCTGCAAAGACCAAGTGCCCAAGTGGAACACTATCTCGATCAGCGGCTACCACATCCGCGAGGCCGGCTCGACGGCCGTGCAGGAAGTCGCCTTCACCCTGGCCAACGGCCTGGCCTACGTGCAGGCCGCCGTCGACAAGGGCCTCGACGTCAACGACTTCGCCTCGCGCCTCTCCTTCTTCTTCAACGCGCACAACAACTTCCTCGAGGAGATCGCCAAGTTCCGCGCCGCGCGGCGGCTCTGGGCGAAACTGATGAAGGAGCGCTTCGGCGCCAGCGATCGCAACTGCATGCTGCGCTTCCACACCCAGACCGGCGGCTCGACGCTGACCGCGCAGCAGATCGACAACAACGTCGTGCGCGTCGCCTACCAGGCGATGGCGGCGGCGCTGGGCGGGACGCAGAGCCTGCACACCAACTCGCGCGACGAGGCCCTGGCGCTGCCGACCGAGGCCTCGGCCATCCTCGCGCTGCGCACCCAGCAGATCGTCGCCTACGAGACGGGCATCGCCGACACCATCGACCCGCTGGCCGGCAGCTACATGATCGAGTCGATGACCGACGAGATCGAGCGGCGGGCCCTGGAGTACATCGAGAAGATCGACAAGATGGGCGGCGCGGTGAAGGCCATCGAGAACGGCTTTCCGCAGCGCGAGATCCAGGAGTCGGCCTACCAATACCAGAAGGCTATCGAGGAGAAGCGGCAGATCATCGTCGGCGTCAACGAGTTCCAGATGAAGGAGGCGCCGGTGAAGGACATCCTCAAAGTCGACCCGGCCCTGGAAAAGCGCCAGAAGGATCGCCTGAAGGCCCTGCGCGAGCGCCGCGACAACCTCAAGGTGAAGGCCGCCCGCGAGGCCCTGGCCGCCGCCGCGCGCGGGAGCGACAACCTGATGCCGCGCATTCTGGACGCGGTCCGCTGCTACACGACGCTGGGCGAGATCAGCGACACGATGCGCGAGGTCTTCGGGCTTTATCAAGAACGCGTCGTCCTGTAGGGACGAACTCGAGGTTCGCCCCTACTTTTCATCATGAACCCTTCCCCCGACCTCTACAACCTCGCCCTCGACTGCATCGACAAGCACGCCGAGGTCTTGCAAAACAAGCACCATACGGCGCTTGTCTACATCAAAGAAGACCCCGTGACCGGCGTCCTGCGCGAGCCGCCGCTGCGCCTCTCCTATTCCAGCCTCCAGGGACTCAGCAACGCCATGGCCAACGCCTTCGCCTCCTTATGCCTGCCGCAGGGTGCGCGGGTTGTCCTGCGCCTGGAAAACAGCGCCGAATTTCCGATCAGCTTCCTCGGCGCGGTCAAGGCGGGCCTCATCCCCATCCCGACCTCCGCCCAACTCACCTGGCCCGAGCTGGAATTCATCCTGCGGGACAGCGAGGCCGCGGCCCTGGTCGCGGGCCCCGAGCTGCTGCCGCAAGAACTCTTGCAAAATCGGCCCGAGACGCTGCGCGAGACGCTCTGGCTCTGCGACAAGGACCAAAGGCTACCCGAAGGGGTGCGGCGCTGGCAGGACCTGCTCAAGGCCGCGGACGCCACCTTTCATACCGAAGCCACGCCGGCGGAGGCCCCCGCCTTTTGGCTCTACACCAGCGGCACCGAGGGGCGCCCCAAGGCGGTCATCCACGCCCACCGCAGTATCCGCGCCCACGACGCCCGCGCCAAAGTTTGGCAGGACCTCCGCGCCGGCGACGTCATCTTCAACACCAGCGCCCTCAACTGGAGCTACGCCCTGACCTGCGGCCTGCTGGACGTCTGGCGCCACGGACTGACCTCGGTCGTCTATCAGGGGCGCCTCGGCGCGGAGCAGATCCCCCACATCGTCCGCCGCCACGGGGTCACCACCCTCATGACCGTGCCCGGCATCTACCGGCGCCTGCTGCCATACCTCGAGTCGCGCGAGGGCGACTTGGCCGGACTGCGCGTCTGCCTGAGCGCCGGAGAGAAGCTGCCCGACGAGCTACGCGCGGGTTTCCGCGAAAAAACCGGGATCGAGATCCGCGAGGGCCTCGGCATGACCGAACATTCCGTCTACCTCGTGCAGGGCCACGACGCGGCGCCCGTCGCGGGCTCCTGCGGCAAGGCCCTGCCCGGCCAGCGCATCGCGATCCTGCGGGAGGACTTAAGCGAGTGCGGGCCGGACGAGCCCGGCATCCTCGCCTCGCACCGGTCCTGCGAGGGGCTGATGCTGGGCTACCACCGCCGCCCGGACGAAGAGGCGGAAGGTTTTCGGGGAGAGTGGTTTCTCAGCGGCGATCTGGCCTCGCGGGACGCGGCGGGAAATTTTTTCTTCTTGGGACGCCGCGACGACGTCTTGACCGCGGGCGGCTACCGCATCTCGCCGATGGAGGTGGAGGCGGCCTTGAACGCCCACCCCGCCGTGGAAGAATCCGCCGCGGTGGGCCTCGCCGACGCCGGCGGCCGGACCTCGATTCAGGCCTATGTCGTATTGAAGGCGGGGGCTGGGGCGACCCAGGAGACCGCGCAAAAAATCCTGGCCTTCGCCGAGACCCGGCTAGCCAAATACAAGGTGCCCCATTCCCTGGTTTTTCTTCGGGAGCTGCCGAAAACCTCTACGGGAAAGCTTCGGCGCAAAATTCTGACGGGAAAAATCGAGGCCGGTTAGCCCCGGGAGGTGATGGAGCCTCGTCTCAAACGACGCGGTTGCGGCGCGCCCCGCGGCAGAAGGCCGCGATGTTGGCGGCGATCTCGTCGACCAGGCGCTGGCGCGACTCGCGGCTGGCCCAGGCGATGTGGGGGCTGAACAGGACCTTGTCGCGCAGCCGCGGATCGAAGAGCGGGTGGTCGGGCGGCGGGGGTTCTTGGCTGAGGACGTCGCTCGCGTAGCCGGCGAGCTTGCCGGCCAACACGGCACGGGCGACCGCGGCCTCGTCGACGATGGGGCCGCGGGCCAGGTTCAACAAATACGCACCGGGCTTCATCCAGGCCAAGGCCTTGGCGTCGATCATACCTTCCGTCCTCGGGCTCAGGGGGCAGTGCAAGGTGATGAAGTCGCTGCTCTGCAAGAGCCGCCGCAACTCGAGGCGCTTCTCGCGCGCGGGGTATTTCCCGCCCGGGATCTTGCCGACCGCCACCTCCATGCCCAAGGCCTTCGCCACCCGGGCCACCCCTCGGCCGATGTGGCCGTAGCCCAGGATGCCGAGCCGCTTCTCCGCCAAGTCGCCGAAGGGGAAATCCAAGAACGCGAAGTGGGGACCTCGGCTCCAGGCCCCCAACTTGACCGCCCCATCGTGCTCGAGCAGCCGATGGCCGAGGGCCAAGAGGAACATCACGGTCTGCTCGACCACGGTCGGCGTGGAGTAGCCCGCGACGTTGCAGACCGCGATCCCGCGCCGCCGCGCGGCCTCGAGGTCGACGTTGTTGGTGCCGGTGGCGGCGACGCAGATCAATTTCAGCTTGGGCAAAAAACCCAGCTGAGCCTCGCGGAGCGGGTATTTGTTGGAGACGACGATCTCGGCGCCCAGCGCGGCCGGGGGCAAGGGGTCGCCCGGCTCCAGGTCCAGGGCCGCGTAGGCGCCCTGTTTTTTCAGGTTTTTCACCGCGATATCGCCCAAATCGACCGTGGCCGCGTCGAGGAACAGGATGTTGGGTTTCTTGCCCGGCATGGCGCGCTTCCCTAGCCTCCTTTGGGCCGGCTTCCAAATGAAATCCGCGCCCGACCCCAAGACTATGTTATTTCAAGATAATGGCCGGGAAGCTGTTAAAATAGGCTTGTTTGTCCGGCGCGGAAATGATTTAGGTTTTTTCCCAAGGATACGGAGTTTACCCATGAAGAGCAGCCACGACCTCTGGAAGGCCCAACTGGAAGGCAAGATCGCCCCTGACCTGGCCCGCGAACTCGACATCTTCGAGACCGAGATCCAGCTGCGCAAGCAGGGCAAGATCGACGAAAAGCTCTTCGCCGAGACCCGGCTGCGCCGCGGGGCCTACGGCCAGCGCTACGACAACGGGCAACGCCACGACGGCGCCAAGGTCCAGCAGCTGAAATTTCCTTCCGGCGAGCTCACCAAGGGCCCCACGACCTTCTGGGACGCCCCCGGCATGCAGCGCATCAAGATCCCGATCGGCGGCCTCAACGCCGAGCAGCTCGAGGTTTTGGCCGACTTGGCCGAGGAATACTCCGACGGCATCGCCCACGTGACCACCCGGCAGGACTTCCAGCTGCACTTCATCCACATCGACGACACGCCCGCGCTGATGCGGCGCCTGGCCGCGGTGGGCATCACCACCCGCGAGGCCTGCGGCAACTCGGTGCGCAACGTCACCGCCTGTCCCTATGCCGGCGTCTGTGCCGACGAGGCCTTCGACGTCAGCCCCTACGCTCGGGCCCTCGCCAAGTTCCTGCTGGGCCACCCCGACTGCCAGGACTTCGGCCGCAAGTTCAAGCCGGCCTTCAGCGGCTGCAAGCAGCACGCCTGCGGCCTGGTCAACATCCACGACGTCGGCGGCATCGCGCGAGTCCGCGAAGAGAACGGCCAACTGCGCCTGGGCTTCGAATACGTCGTCGGCGGAGGCTTGGGCGCAGTGCCCTTCCAGGCCAAGATCTTCGACGAATTCCTCCCGCCCGAGGAACTGTTGCCGACCACTCAGGCCATCGCCCGCGTCTTCGCCCGCCTGGGCGAAAAGAAGAACCGCAACCGCGCGCGCTTGAAGTTTCTCATCAAGGACCTGGGCCTCGAGAAATTCCAAGAGCTGGTCCGCGAGGAACGCAAGATCCTCCCACACGACCCGCGCTGGACCGGCCTGATCGAGGCCGAGCTGAATCAGCAAGAAAAGCCGCTGCGCGAGGGCGGCGAGCTGCCGAGCGGCGGCCCCGACGACTTCCAGCGCTGGCTTAAGACCAATATCCGCCCGCAGCGCCAAAAGGGCTATTCGGTCGCCACGGTCACCCTGCCCCTGGGCGACATCACGCCCGACCAACTACGGGCCCTGGCCGACATCGCGCGCCGGTTCACGCACGAGACGCTGCGCACGACGGTCGAGCAGAACATCGTCCTGCGCTGGGTCAGCAACCGCGACCTGCCCGATCTCTACGCGGCGCTCAAGGCCGTCGGCCTAGGCGCCTCCGGCGCCGGCAACATCTTCGACGTAGTCGCCTGCCCCGGCACCGACACCTGCAAGTTGGGGATCTCCGCCTCGCGCGGTCTGGCCGGCGAGCTGCGCAAGCGCCTGGGCGAGCAGGCCGCCCGCCTGGACCAAGCGGTGCAGAACCTGCACATCAAGGTCAGCGGCTGCTTCAACAGCTGCGGCCAGCATCACGTGGCCGACATGGGCTTCTACGGCGTCAGCCGGAAGGCGGGAAATTACACGGTCCCCCACTTCCAGGTCCTGCTCGGAGGGCAATGGGAGAACAACGGCGGCGCCTACGGCCTGCCGATCGTCGCGATCCCCTCGAAGAACATCCCCGCCGTCGTCGAGCGCCTCACCGGACGCTTCGCCAAGGAACGCGGCAAGGGCGAAAGCTTCCAGGATTTCTACAAGCGCCTGGGCAAGGTCGAGACCAAGACCATGCTGGAAGACCTGATCAAGATCCCCGACCACGACAGCCGGCCCGAGTACTACAGCGACTGGGGCGACACGCGGGAGTATACCATCGGCGACATCGGCACCGGCGAGTGCGCGGGCGAGGTGGTCTCGATCGCCGAGTTCGAGCTGGCGGCGGCCGAGCGGGAGTACTTCGAGGCCCAAGTCCTCTACGAGAAGGACCAGGTGCAAAAATCCGGCGAGACGGCCTTCCGCTCGATGGTGACGGCGGCGCGGGCCTTGGTAAAGACCGAATTCCTGGACGTCCCCGCCGAGGCCGATCGGGTGATCGAGGAGTTCCGCAAGCGCTTCTACGACACGCAGAAGTTCTGGGATCCCTTCGCGGGCGGCAAGTTCGGGCAAATGCTCTTCATCGCCCATCAGAAGGCGAAAGAGCCCTACAACGCCGAATCGGCCCATCATCTGCTGGAAGAGGCCCAGCTCTTCATCGACGCCGCCCACAGTTGTTACAACAAGATGGCCGCCCAGCCGGCCGCGCCGAAGGCGGAAGGTTGAGGAAAGCGCCATGGACCTGCAGCACATCAACGTCAAGCTCTTCGCCGAGCGCCCCGAGGCGGTCGACCGGGAGAAATTCACCCTCATCTTTCAAGGCTGGATCCAAGACCAGGTCTGCGACGAGCTTCTGCTCGACGTCGCCGATTACCTGCACGTCGACGCCGGCCCAGGCATCGTCCTGATCGGCGAGGAGGCGGACTTCAGCATGGACGAGACCAAGCACCGCCTGGGCCTGCGTTACAACCGCAAGCGCGGCCTGGCCTTGGACAACGCGGGCAAGCTGGCCCAGGCCCTGCGCGCGGCGCTGCAGGCCTGCCTGCGGCTCGAGGCCGATCCGCGACTGGGGGGAAAACTGACATTCAACCGGCGCGAGCTGGAGCTCTTCGTCAACGACCGCGCCGTGGCACCCAACACCGAGGCAACGTGGACGGCCTGCCGGGGGGATTTGGAAAAGTTTTTCGGAAAAATCTTTGCCGGGAATACCTTCAAGTTGGAGCGTCAGCCCAACCCGCGCGAGCGTTTCGGCGTGACGGTGAAGACCGAGCAAGACTTCGATCCGCAGGCAATATTGCAAGCGCTGTAGGGGCCGTTCGCGCTTGTCCCCCGGCTGAGGGGGGAACGGCCCCTACGGGATTCCGCGACATTGCCAAATATTTTGCTTAAACCCGATGATAGGAAGCCCCATGCCCATCCAACAGATCAACCCCCAAGAAGCCAAAGACCTCCTCGACCAGGACCCCGAGGCGATCTACGTCGACGTCCGTTCGATCCCCGAATTCACCGCCGGCCACCCCATCCGCGCGATCAACCTGCCCATCATGCACAAGGGGGCCTACGGCATGGAGCCCAACGCCGACTTCCAAAAGGTGGCGACCGCGGTACTGCCCAAGGACCGCAAGCTGATCGTCGGCTGCCTCGCGGGCGGCCGCTCGCAGAAGGCCTGCGACATCCTCGCCCAGCGGGGCTTCACGCAGCTCTATAACGTCTACGGGGGGTTCGGCGGCGGCCGCAATCCCGAGACGGGCGAGCCGCAGCCGGGCTGGAAAGACCTGGGGCTTCCGGTCAGCGACGAGAACGGCGAGGGCGTGAGCTATTTGTCTTTGGCGGCGAAGGCAAAATCCTAAGCATTCCCCTTGACAGAATCCCCGCGACGGCCAAAATAGGTTTAAAGAATGATCGCATCGGCGATGGAGTCCGCCTTATAACCGCCCAACCGGGCTGATGACTCCTACCTAAATCGGGTGGGAGTGTGTCTATTCCAAGACTCTGATTCCCTCCTTAGAACGTAGTTTTTCGAGACAAGAGAGGTTTATGCCTTTTCGTTGGAATCCGCGGGAACACCTGCATCTTGCCGCTTATGTCCTCAAATGGTTACTTTTAACCATCCCGATAGGGACGAGCGTCGGCTCGGCCTGCGCCTTGTTTCTTTGGTCCCTCGACACGGTGACGCATTTCCGCTGGGATCATCCCTGGTTGCTCTTCT
>JADYZQ010000130.1 GCA_020853015.1 Deltaproteobacteria bacterium | reverse complement strand
TTGTTTTTGGAGACCTCGGTGGAGGCCAGGACCTCGCTGGTCGAGGAGTCGTACATCCGGCAGGTCATGCGGATGTTGGTCGACTTGGGAGCCACGGCGCCGAGGCCGAAACCGCCCTTGCCGAAGCCCATGCCGCCGAGGCTGCCGCCGACGTTGTCCTTGGAGACGCCGGTCAGGGCGAATTGCACCAGGCGGGAGGCGAGGGTGACGTTGCCGCCCCTGGCCGCCTTTTGGCCCTTGCGGGCGCGACCGCTGCCTTGCAGGAACTGCTCGCGCTCGTAGCCTTCGCCCACGCCGTAGCCGCCGCGTTCGACGACCCGGAAGCAACCCGAGTTGGTCAGCTCGTTGACGACGACATCACGGGCGTTGCCGGCAAACTCGTCCCAACCGATGTAGATGTTCTCGGTGCGGAATTGATCCACGGCGACCGTCGGACGGTTGACGCAAGCGGGATATTCCTTTTTCTTGGCCTCCGCCGAACCCGAAAGGCCGGCGACGGAACCCACCGCGACGACCAAGGCCGAAGCCGTTAAAAACCACTTTTTCATATTTTGGAGCCTCCTTAAAGGATTGAAAAGATGGACGAAAACTAACAGAAGGCCCGGTACTGTCAAGGCCTTTTGGTTTGACCTATCCCCGGAACTTCTTTAATCATTCATTTAGGCCCCGGCGTAGAGACCTAAGCACGGCACCCCTGGTTAAATTCGCCCATGCAAATCTTCAACCTTCCCAATTCCCTGACACTGCTCCGCATCCTCCTGGTCCCCGTATTTACGTACTTCTTTTTGAAGGGAGAATACCGCATCGCATTAATCACCTTCGTCGTCACGGGCCTGACCGACGTCGTGGACGGCTTCCTGGCCCGCCTGCTGCGCAAGAAGACCACGATCGGGGCGGTCCTGGATCCGGCGGCGGACAAGCTCTTGATGCTGGTCACCTTCATCGTCCTGGCGATGCGGGACCTGGTGCCGCCTTGGCTCAGCGCCCTGGTGATACTGCGCGACCTTTGGATCGTGGTGGGGACCTGGATCCTGAAACACCTCAAAAAGAAGCTCTATTTCCAGCCGACCCGGCTGAGCAAGCTGAACACCTTTTTTCAGCTCTTCACCGTCTTTCTGGCCTTCCTCTTGACCTTTATCCGGGTCGAGCAGCCCGTCTTCCTCCTGCCTTACGAATCTTGGGTCGGCAGCGCGCTGCGTTACGTGATTTACGTCTGCGCGGGCATGACAGTCGCCTCGGGGATCCAGTACACTAGGATTGGTATCCATATTTTGCGGAAGGGACGCGAGTATGCCGATCTTCCCCTTAAAAAAGATCAAGCTGGTCGTCAGTGACTTCCACTTGGGCAAGGGCCGCCACCTGCCGGACGGGACGCCCAACCTTCTCGAGGACTTCACGGCCGACCGGCAATTCATGGAGTTCTTGGACTACCATAGGACGGGCGCCTACAAGCGGGCGGAGGTCGAGCTCATCATCAATGGCGACTTCTTTAACCTGCTTCAGGTCGACTATCGCGACAAGTTCACCGACGTGATCACCGAGTCGGACGCCCTGCACAAGACGATGAGCATCCTGAAGGGGCACCCCGAGCTCTTCGACAAGCTCTCCGAGTTCTCCCGCGAGCCCCACCATTCGGTGACCTTCATCCTGGGCAATCACGATCCCGGGTTGCTTTGGGAGGGGGTGCAGGAGACGATCCGCTGGCGCCTGGCCGGCCAGGTGCGCTTCGTGATGGAGGCCTACTACTACGAAGGCGTCCATATCGAGCACGGCAATCAGTACCTGGCCGACAATCGCTACGACCGGAAGCAC
This sequence comes from Deltaproteobacteria bacterium, assembly GCA_020853015.1. Taxonomy (GTDB): domain Bacteria; phylum UBA10199; class UBA10199; order DSSB01; family DSSB01; genus DSSB01. The sequence continues at coordinate 3,889 of JADYZQ010000130.1, read as the reverse complement.
TACTTCCTTTCGAAAAACCTCCCCGAGCCGATCATCAACCTGCCGTTCGGCAGCTTTTTCCTGATTCACTATTTGAACGAGATCAAGAAGGAGCGGCCCTACATCGACAAGGTCTATCCCTTTCGGATGTACCGGCGCTGGGCCCTGATCCACGACACCTGGTTCGCGATCCGCAGCGCCCTCAAGGTCGCGGTCTGGTTCTTCAAGTTCATCCTCACGCCCAACCCCGCGCGTCACTTGACCGCCCGGCAGGTCCTGCGGATTCTTCGCGAGACCACGGTCCACCCCAAGCTGCACAAGGAGGCCAAGCGCATCCTGCTGACGCACAAGAACTGCCGGATCGTGATCTTCGGCCACACCCACCAGCATGTCTACATGCGCTTCGCCCCCGGCAAGGAATACTTCAACACCGGCACCTGGAACGAGAAGATCAGCCTCGAGGTCGGCAGCCTGGGCCGAATCCTGCGCCTGACCTTCGTCCAGATCGATTTCGACCGCGACAATGTCCCGCACGGGAGCTTGAAGGAATGGAAGGGGCATACTAACGTGGTCGAGGAGCTGGTTTTCTAGGATTCTTATGTCGTCGTCCCTTCCCATCGAGTTCGAGTCCCTGGGCCTGCGCCCTTTCGCCGAGGTCTTGGGCTACCAAAAGGAGCTGCGCCAAAAGCGGCAAACGGGCGAGATCGTCGACCGGGTGCTCTTTGTCGAGCATCCGCGGGTGATCACCCGCGGCCGGCGCCCGGCCGACGAGGATTTTCGCGTGCCGGTCGAACGACTGCGGGAAGCGGGTTTTCAGGTGGAGGATGCCGGGCGTGGCGGGAAGCTGACCTATCACGGCCCCGGCCAGCTGGTGGCCTACTTTATCGTCTCGCTGCGGGAGCGGCGCTGGGGCATCCCGGAATTCGTCCGCAGGATCGAGGGCGCGATCCTCCAATGCCTGGCCGAGTACGGCATCGCCGGCGAGCGCCGCGCGGAGTACCCTGGCGTCTGGGTGGGTGGCCGCAAGATAGCCTCCATCGGCCTGAGCGTCGACCGCGGCGTCAGCATGAACGGCATCGCCCTCAACGTCGACCCGCGGCTCGAGGACTTCGAGACGATCGTCCCTTGCGGCATCCCCGGCTGCGAGATGACCTCCCTACGGCGGGAGACAAAGCAAGGGCCAAGCCTGGACGAGGTCTCGCGCCGCTTGGCCGAGGAGATCCGCGATGCCTTTGCCGAAGACGCTCAGGCCAAGGTCGCGCCGAGCAACCTCTAGATCCGCCCCCCGATAATGATCCCAGGTTAAGAGGGGGCTCTCATGTCAAAACCGGTCTGCTCGGCCAATTCGGCCGTCGATTCCGATAAATTAAGCAAAATCCAGGAGATGGCCGAACGCGCCTTCACCGAGGCCAAGCCTGTTCAGGACAAGGAAATCCTATCCGAGAAGGATCTGAAGCTCCGCGAGGCGGCGGTCTGTAAGACGGCCGGCGGGGACTGCCTCCGCCTGCATCATTACGCGGAGCGGGTGGCCAACGCCCTGATCCCGCCGACGGGCCTGCAGGTGCGCACCGAGGCCAATATCGTCCGCCTCTTCGCCAGCAAGCGGGTCAGCGCCAAAGAGATCGCCGGCATCGTCCAGTTGGCGGAGGATCGGGACCGGATCACCGCCTTCCGTGAGGCGGCTCAGGCGATGTTCTTGAAGGCGGGATTGTTTTACTACGATTATGTGCCTTACCAGGGCGCGGTGCTGTGCTTCATGCCGAAAAAATAACTGGAAAAGACCCCTCTATAAATAATCGCGAAATCCGGGAATATTTTTGAATGGGTGGCCGGGCGGGGCACCTATGGACTGCTTGGTGATTGGCAAAACTCGCAGCGCCGCTTGCGAGCACGGTGGGGGTGCAGACCGGACAGGACCCGTTCAAAAATATTCCCGGATTTCGCGTGCCTTATGAGTTGAGGGATTCCGCGACGATTTCGGCGACGTCCTTCGTCTTGATCTCGATATGCTTGTCGCGCGCGGCGTCCGTGATCATGGTCATGCAGAAGGGGCAGGCCGCCGCGATGGTCTGCGGCTGCACGGTCATGAGGTCGTCGAGGCGCTTGTGGTTGACGCGTTCGCCCAATCGCTCTTCCATCCACATGCGTCCGCCGCCGGCGCCGCAGCAGCGGCCCTGCGACTTGGAAAGCTCGGCGTCCGCATATTGCACGCCGGGAATCTTCTTCAAGACGTCGCGCGGCTGCTCGTAGATGTCGTTGTAGCGGCCCAGGTAGCAGCTGTCGTGGTAGGTGACCTTCTCCTCGAGGTTTTTCACCGGCTTGATGCGGCCTTGCTCGATCAGGCGATTGATGAAGTCGGTGTGGTGGACCACCTCGTAGTGGCCGCCGAACTGGGGGTATTCGTTTTTGATCGTGTTGAAGCAGTGCGGGCACTGGGCCAGGACCGTCTTGAACTTGTAGCGGCCCATGGTCTCGACGTTCTGCTTGGCCAGGGTCTGGAAGAGGTACTCGTTGCCGATGCGGCGGGCCGGGTCGCCGGTGCAGGTCTCTTCGGGACCGAGGATGGCGAATTCGATCTTGGCCTCTTGCAGGATCTTGACCACCGCGGTGCTGACCTTCTTGTTGCGGTCGTCGAAGGAGCCCGCGCAGCCCACCCAGTACAGCACCTCGACCTCGGGCTTCTCGGCCAGGGTGGGCACGCCCAGGCCCTTGGCCCAGTTGGCGCGCTCGTCGAAGCCGATGCCCCAGGGGTTGCCGTTGTTCTCGATGTTGCGCAGCGTGGCCTGGGCCTCGGCGGGGAACTCGCCCCGCATCAGGACCAGGTGTCGGCGCATGTCGACGATCTTCTGGACGTACTCGATGAAGACGGGGCAGGCCTCCTCGCAGGCTCGGCAGGTCGTGCAGCTCCAGAGGATCTCGCTGTCGATGACCTGAGGCACCAGCGACTGGCCGAGGACCTCGGCCTTTTGCTCTTCGCTGCCATTGACGATCTTGTCGGAGTGGTGGACCAGGAAGTCCTTCATCTCGATCAAGAACTGCTTGGGGTTCAGCGGCTTGTCGGTGTTGTAGGCCGGACATTGCGAGGTGCAGCGCCCGCACTCGGTGCAGGTGTACATGTCCATCACGTCCTTCCAGCTGAACTCGTTGATCTTGTCGATGCCGAAGGTGGTGATGTTTTCGTCTTCCAGGTTGATCGGGTTGAGCGCGCCGTAGGGCTTGAGGTTGCGCATGAAGACGTTGGGCAGCGCGGTGATGATGTGGAAGTGCTTGCCGTAGGGGAGGAAATTCAAAAAGCCCAAGACCAGGGCCAGGTGGATGAAATAAGAGCCGACGCTGACCGCGTGGGTGGTGCCGGGCTGCCAGCCGAAGGCGGTGATGACCTTGGCCGCGAGGGTGCCCACGGGGGCCCAGAGCGGGTCGGCGTGGTGGTTGCCCAGGGCGATCTGGCCGCCGTCGTAGAGCCACTCGGTGATCATGAGGCTCATGATCGTGAAGAGGATGGCCCAACCCTCCGCCGAGATGGAGATGCGGTCGGGCATGGTGATGAAGCGGCGGATCAGGAAGTAGACGCAGCCCCCGAAGACCAGCACCGTGAAGACGTCTTTGTTGAGGTTGTAGAAGTTGCCCAAGGCCCCGCCGAATCCGGGGAGGTGGAAGCCCGGGTCGAAGCCCTGGCCGAAGAGGGTGACGGTGCGGATGGAGAGGACGCAGAAGCCCCAGAAGATGAAGGCGTGCCAGAGACCCGACCAGAACTCCCGCTTGCGGTTCATCATGCGCTTCTGACCGAAGGCGTAGACGAAGAGGGCCTTGACGCGGTCGGTGAGCTTTTCGAAGCGCCAGTCCTTGCCCTTCGCCATGCGGATCAGGGCGATGCGGTTGTTCATGGTGTAGGCGAAGGCGGCCATACCGA
>JADYZQ010000129.1 GCA_020853015.1 Deltaproteobacteria bacterium | reverse complement strand
GGCCTTGATTCCCGCGGGAGGAAATTCCAGCGACGGCGGCCTTTTCTCTAGGCTCGCCGCGCAAATCTCCGGCGGCAAAGGCCTGCGCGCGGCCTTCGGGCGCTTGAGCGAGGACGATCGACGGCAGCTCGCCCGGCAGGTCGGCACGGCTCCGCTCGAGGAACTCTTCGCCCTTTCCGAAGAGCAGGATCCCCAGTTTTATTGGGCGGGCGCGCAGGCCCTCGCCCTTCGCCTCGGCCAATCCGGAAACCTGAACGCCGCCGGAGCCTTGTTCGCGACGATCGCCCAGGGCGGGGACGCGGTGCCCGCCGACGTCCGTAGCAAGGCCCAGGCCGAATGGGACGCGATGCTCGGTAAGGGGCACACCGGGCGCCGCATCGAGTTTCTCCAGCGCCAATTCGTCAAGCAGGCCACCGACGCGAAGATGATCGCCCCGATGATTCTCGGGTCGGCGGTCTTCCAGCTCACGCGCACGGCGGCCTTGGGCCGCCTGGCCGCGAGCGCGGAAGCCGGTTGGGCGACCCGCGGCTTCGGGGCGCGTTTCGTCTCCGGCATGGCCGGCTTCGCCGCCGAGGTGCCGACCTTCGCCCTGGGCAGCCGCGCCTTGATCTCCGCCACCGACGGCGGCGTTTCCTGGGACGGCGCGAGCGTGGGGCGCGATTTGCTGGGCGCCACCCTGACGCTCGGCGCCCTGAAGACCTTCGGTTATTTCGGCAACCAAGGATTCTTGAAGCTGCACGGCATCGGCGAGCTGCAGGCCGGACAGCTGACCCGGTTCCAGCGCTTCACCCAAGTTGCGACCGCGCAGGGCGCGATGTTTGTCGGGATGCTCTCGGCCCACAAGCTGGAGGAAAAGGCCGGCTTGCGCCCCCACGTCGATGGGGCGACGGCGGTGACGGACACCCTTTCGACCATGTTGAGCCTCGGCGTCGGCAGCCACCTGGGACATCGGGTCCTCGGGACGCGATTCGCCGCCTTCCAGCGCGAGCTGGGGCTTCGGGCCCATCTCTACGGACAGGTCCTCGACGCCGCGCCGCGCGGCGGAAAGTCTTCGCCCCTGCAGGGCCTGATGGGCGGGCCCGTCTTGGCCGTGGCCGGTGCCGGCAGGCTCCCCAACGGTTTCGCCATGGCAATGACCGGAGAAAGGGAGGGGCGGGGCTCTTCCCTCGGATCCCTGTCCATGATGATGACCGGTGCCTTGGATGCCGCGGGCGGGATGCAGCCGCAATTCCTTTCCGGCCGCTACGTGGTGATCGGCAACCGCGGCGAGCCTGCGGTCCGCGGTATCGGCGAGGCGAAGAAACTGGGGGCCGTTCCCGTCGTATTCTACTCCGAGGCCGATGCCGCTTCCCTGCACGCCAACATGGACGGCGTGATCGCCCTGCCCTTGAAAGGCAACACCTCCAACGAGACCTACAACAATATCCCGGCGCGCTTGGCGGCCTTGGAAAGGTTCATGGCCGAGCGCGGGCTCAAGCCGGAACACCTGGTCGCCTGGGAGGGCTGGGGATTCAAGTCGGAAGACGCCGAACTCTTCGCCCGTTACGAGCAGATGGGCCTGCGCGCCGCCGGCGCCGCCTCCCACATCATGGCGATGATGGGCAACAAGATCTCGGCGCGCGCCGTCGCCGGGCGTGCCGGCGTCCCCATCGTGCCGGGCAGCGACAAGTTGCAGAGCTACGACGAGGCCCTGGCCTTCGCCCGTCAGGTCGGGTTTCCGGTCATCATCAAGGGCGGCGACACCGGCGGCGGCAAGGGCATCCGCGTCGCCCTGACCGAGGCCGAGCTGCCCGGCGCCTACGAGGCGGCCAAACGAGAGGCCTTCAGCACCTCGGGCAGCGACGTCGTCTTCATGGAGAAGTTCATCCCCTCGATGCGCCACCTCGAAGTCCAGGTGATCGGCGACGCGAAGGGGAATTTTCAGGTCGTGGGCGTCCGCGACTGCACTATGCAGCGCAACAAGCAGAAGGTCTTGGAAGAGGACGTCACCACCTTCCTCGATCCCGAGCTGCTGGGCCAAGCCAAGCAGATCGGCGCCAAGCTCATGGCCCAATTGCGGACCGACGACCCGCGGGGCATCGGCTACGAGGGTCCCGGCACCATCGAGCTGATCTGGGATCGCTCGGACAACAAGCTTTACTTCATGGAGATGAACACCCGGCTGCAGGTCGAGCATACCGTCACCGAGATGGTCAGCGGCCAAAATCTACTCAGGGAGCAGCTGCTGATCGGCTCCGGCCGCGAGCTTTCCTTCGACAAGGTCCATCCCCGGGGGCATGCCATCGAGGCCCGCATCACCTCGGAGGACCCCTACAACAAGTTCGCCCCCAGCACCGGCCGGATACTCCACATGAGGCTCCCCGAGACGCCGAAAGACGGCCGCGCCGTCGTCCGGGTCGACAGCGGGGTCGAGGTCGGCCGCGAGATCCCCAGCTACTACGACTCGATGATCGCCAAGCTGATCGTCCACGCGCCGACCCGCGCCGAGGCCGTCGCTGCCTTGCGGCAGGCCCTGGGCGAGTTCGAGATCCTGGGGATCAAGAGCAATATTCCCTTCCTGCGGGCCTTGACCGCCACGCCCGAATTTCGCGAGGGCCGCGATTACGACACCAATTTCATCGAGCGCCGGTTCTTGAATTCCGAGGCGGGGAAACCCGTCTACCGCGATGCTGACGAAGCCCTCGTCGCCGCGGCCGTCCACACTTATTTGAAGAATCCCAGCATCCACCAGAAGGTCGAGCTCAAATTTGGCGACCGCGAGCTGAAGGCCGAGGTCTACGAGACCGGTCCCGGACGCTTCCTGGTCCGGGCCGGCGACAGCTCGGTCGAGGTGGGGCTCACCCGCACCAACGAGAACCTCTTCACCCTGGAGGTGGACGGACGCAAGGTGCGTACGCTGATCCACGGCGAGCCGGGGCGGCGCGAGGTCCTGATCGACGGGACCTCGTACGAAATCGGCATCGGCGGCGAAGGCGCGCTGGGCGCGGAGTTCGTCGTGAGCCCCGCCCCCGCGGCCGTGCTGAAGATCCTCAAGGGCGTTGGCGACACCGTCAAAGAGGGCGAGCCGGTCCTCGTCACCGAGGCGATGAAGATGGAGACCACGCTGACCGCCGCCATGGACGGCAAGATCGAAGCCGTCTTCGTCAAGCCGGGGCAGCAGGTGGACAAGGGCAAGGCCCTGGTCAAAATCCAGGCCGAAGGCGGAGCGAAATCAGCGGAAGGGAAGGGCGCCGAGGCGCCGGCCGGCTTCGAGCTTCCGCCCGCGGCCATGCAGGTGTTCGCGGAAAGCCTCTCTTATTCCGAGACGCAAAGCCTGGAGGCCCTCTCCTGGTTCAGCCGCTATTTCGAAGGTTACTCGGCCCCCCTCGAGACCCTGAAGACGATACTTGGCAAGCTGGAGCCCGTCTCGGAAGACGGTCACCCCTATCGCCAGGCCGTGGAGGTTTGGGCCCAGGGGCTGCTGCAGCGCTATCAGGCGGTCGAATCGGTCTTTCAACCGGCCTATCAGCGGCAATGGGGCCTTTTCCTCAAGACCGGCAAGGTCGAGGACGCCCGCTTCGAGGGCGTCCTGAAAAGCGCCCTGGCGCTCTACGGAGTCGATTCCCTCGAGCCCACGCCGGCGCGGGACGTGGCGGTCAAGCGCCTCTTCCAAAGCCACGAGCAGCTGGATGGCAAGCGCGCCTTGCTCGCCAACGTGCTCGCCTGGGTGCCCAAGTACGAGATGAATTCCGTCCAGGCGGCCTTGCAAGGCGTTCAGCGCGTCTTCGCCGAGCAAGGGCAAAGCCCCTTCCTGGTGCAGGTCGAGACCACACTGGCGCGACTGCGCGAGAAGGGCGACGACCGCGAGTACACCGCAAAGTTGGAGGAGGAGTTCCGACTGGCCACGGCCGCCACCCGCTCGGGTCGCGCCAAGGCCGACAAACGCCTCCTGGACCGCACCGAGGTCCTCATGCCCTTCCTGCTCGGCAAGGCGGCCACCGCCGCCCCGAAAGAGGCGCAAATGGCCCTGCGCCTGATCCAGCAGCGCCTGTACCGGCATTACTTCACGGCCGGAAAGCAGCAGGACTTCGTCCCCGACCGGGTCGTCGTGACCCGGATGGAGCCCAAGGGAGCCAGGGGCGCCAAGCCCCTGCTGGCGGTTCATCGCCGTTCCCTCGGCATCGAGGAACTGGAAAAGGACTTGGAGCAAAGCCTCAAGTCGCTTCGCGCCTTCCGCCGGAAGTCGGGCAACGGGGCCGAAGCCGTGATCGAGGTCGTCCTTCCGAGTCGCCCCGGGCCCGAGGCCTTGGAGGCCGTGGCGGGCTTGGCCTCCCGCAAGCTAGGGGGGCAGGGTGTGCAGCGCCTGACCCTGGTCCTGCCCGACGCCCAAGGCGGCGACCCGGATTATCGCACCTACGAGGCCAACGCCGCCGGGGTCTATTCCGAAAACAAGTTGCTGCGCGACATCCATCCGCTGCACGCGCAGACCATCGGTCTCTCGCGCTGGACCCCCAACTTCGACCTGGAGCGCCAGGACTTCGACCTGTTCCACAATGTCCACGCCTATCGAGCGACTCAGAAGGGATTGTCCGCCGGGGACCCGAAGGCCGACCGGCGCCACTTCGTGATCGGCGAGCATTCCGGGAAGCTGAGCTACCAACGATTCGACGGCGATTTGGTGCGCAACCAATTGCTGAACGACTTCCGTATGATCCGCTCGGGATCGGGCCTGGCGCTCTCCAATGAGAGCCGCCTGATCTGGCAATGGCTGCCCTACGCGCTGCGGGAGAGCGGAGTTCTCGCCAAGGACTTCGATCCCTTCAACGTCGGCGTCCTGTCCGCCTCGCCGGCCGAGATGATCCAAAAATTCCAGTTGGACGAGGCGAAGCTCGCCAAGGCCGCGACCGTCTATGACAAGAAGGCCTATTCGGTCCCCGAGGCGGAGCGTCTGGCGGGAAACACCGCCCTGGTGATGCGGCGGCTCCAGGAAAGCCATTTGGTCGAAGGAGAGGCGCGCAAATTGCCGGCGCTGGCCAACCTCTTTTTCCGCCAGCCCATCGAGCTCTCCGACGAGGAAATCACGCTCCTGGCCTTCCGCCTGACCCCGCAATTCATGGGCCAGCAGCTGGAGAAGACGGTCCTGCACTTTCAGCGCCGCGCCCCGGGCGGCGCCGTCGAAAATTTTATCGCCGAGATCAAGATCCCGCGCGGTTCGCGCTTCGAGGTGAACATCAAGCCCGCGATCGAGGCGCCGCCGCACGCGGTCAAGACCCCGCTCGAGCACAAACGGGTGCAGCAGCAAGGGCGCGGCAAGCTCTACGTCTACGACCGGGTCGCCCTGTTCCAGGACGTCCTCAAGGACTTTTACCCGCAGGGCAATATTCCGGAAGAGGCCGTCCAGATCCGCGAGTTGGTCCTCGATAAATCCGGGGCCTTGGTTCCCGTCGTCCGGGAGCCCGGCGCCAACGACGTCGGCAAGGTCGCCTTCCATGTCACGCTCAAGCTGCCCGCGGGCGAGGGCGGCGCCGAGACGGTGACGCGCGAGTTCGCCGTGATCGCCGACGACTTCACCTTCCAGGCCGGATCCCAGGGCACCCGGGAGGGCGAGATCTACCGCGCCTTAAGCCGCTACGCCGAGGACCAAGGCATTCCCAAACTGTATTTGGCCGAGACCAGCGGGGCCCGCCTCGGCCTGGCCGAAGAGGTCACGCCCTTCGTCCAGCGCGACGCCGCCAAAGGCCTGAACTACATCTTGGCCGAAGACCTCGCCAAACCGGCGGGCAAGAAAAAGCGGCCGCTTTCGGAACTGATCGTGGTGGGAGAGCCCTACGAGGCCGTCGTCCAACGGGAAGGAAGCGAAGTCACGGAAACGCGGCTCCCTGTCGTCGCCATCCTGGGCGAGGGCGAGATTAACACCGAGAGCCTCAACGCCAGCGGCAAGACCGGCGAGTCCGAGTCCCGCGCCCGCAGCGTGGTGCCCACCTTTACCATCGCTATGGGGACCGTTATCGGCATCGGGACCTACGACACCAAGCTCTCCGAGCGGGTGATCATGGTCGCGGATTCCTTCCTGGGCCTGACCGGCCGGAAGGCGATCAACCAGACCTTCGGCACCAACCTGAAGGACGAGCTGGAGGTGGCCGGTCCCGAGATCATGAAAGAGAACGGCGTCGCCTACAAGGTGGTGCAGGGCGAGCGCGACGCGATCAAGTCCTTCCTCCAATGGATTTCCTATCTCCCCGCCAAGACGGGCCAGGAGGCCCCGCGCCTCGAGGTCGGCGATCCCCTTGACCGGGACATCACGCCGGAGCTGCTTACCGGCGAGAATCCCGTGATCAAAGGCAAGGGCCAGCCCTACGACACCCGGCGCTTCGACGCCGCGCTCTTCGACCAGGGCAGCGTTTTTTACGTCCGCGAGGGTTACGGCCGGGCGGTCAACACCGGTTACGCGCG
>JADYZQ010000128.1 GCA_020853015.1 Deltaproteobacteria bacterium | reverse complement strand
CTCATTCGGAAGGAGCTTCTCGGGGGTAAAGCTGCTGCAAGGCGCTCACTACCTCGGCGCAAAATACGAAGATCAGGCTCCAGTAGTAGATCCATAGCACAATGACCACCAGGATGGTCATCGAGCCATAGACGAAGTTGTACCTCTCCAGGGCCCAGCCCATATACCAGCGGAACATCAAGCGCGCGAGCAAGGTCAAGGCGCCGAACAACAGGGCGCCGGCGAGCAGCTCTTTGGTGTGCATGTCGCGGTTGGGCACCACGCGCAGCAGCAGGAAGAAGGCGACCACGTGGGCGAAAAAATACGCCAGATTGCCGCGGAACCACTCGAGCGCCGGGCCCAGGCCGTATTCCTGCGGCAGAAGCCCCGTCAATAAATTCACCTGGGCCGGGACGAAGAAGAGCAGCGCGGAGAAGAAGATCAGGCCGATCGACAGCGCGCGGCTGTGCCAGAAGTTGCGCTTCTTCCCGCTCTTCAGCACCTTGTCGAGGATGTGCTCCATGTTGGTGAAGAGGAAGGACGCGACGAAGAAGAGGAAGGCGATCCCGATCCAGCCGCTGGTCACCTTCTTGTCGACCAGGCCGCGGAGAAAGGCCAAAAAGTCCGGTCCCACCGAGGGGATGGTTGACTCGACCCAGGCGCTGATCTGCTGGAACAGGGCCTCGGACTGGCCGATCACGTGGCCCAAGACCGAGATGACGATGAGGATGAGCGGCGTCGCGCAGAGGATGGTGAAAAAGGCCAGGCCCGCGGAGAGGTTGAAGCCATCGTCGACGCGGAACTCGTGCACCGCCAGGCGGACCACGCGGTAGGTATGCCGCGCCAGCCGCGGCAGGCCGATCATTTTTTGCGCAATAGCCATCGGATCGGGGCCCCTTCGAAGTCGAAGTTCTCGCGAAAGACCCGCTCAAGGTAGCGCAAATAGGATTCTTTCACAAGTTTGGGGCGGTTGCAGAACAGGACGAAGGTCGGAGGCGAGTAGCCGGATTGGGTGGCGTAGTAGATTTGGACGTTCTGCCCGGACTGGGTCGGCACGGGCTGCCGGTCGAGCGCCTTCTGGAAGACCCGATTGAGCGCCCCCGTCCCGACGCGGCGCTGGAAGTTATCTGCCACCTTGTCGATCAGGTCGAAGAGCGGCTTCATGCCGCGGCGGTGCTTGGCGGAGACCGCGATCACCGGGACGTAGTCGAGGCGCTTGTACTTCTGGAACACCGCCTTCTTGTAATCCTTGATCTTGGTGCCGGCGGGGACCAGGTCCCACTTGTTGAGCACGAGGATCACCCCCCTGCCCCGCTCCTCCGCGTAGCCCAGCACCTTCGCGTCCTGCGCCGTCACGCCCTCCTTGGCGTCGACGACGCAGAGGATCAGGTTGGACTTCTCGGCCGTCTTCAGCGCCTTCATCACCGAGACCTTCTCCAGCTTGCCCTCGGTCTGGGCCTTGCGCCGGATCCCGGCGGTGTCGACGATCTCGAGGAGGCGGGCGCCGCGCTGCAGGCGGATGTTGAGCGGGTCGCGGGTGGTGCCGGCCTCGTGGTGGACCACCGCCCGCTCCTCGCCGAGCAACGCGTTGAGCAAGGTCGACTTGCCCACATTGGGACGGCCCAGGATGGCGAGCTTGAGGTCGCTCTTCGTCTCTTCGTTGCCGGCGGGGATGGGCAAGATCTGAAGGACCTTGTCGAGCAGGTCGCTGATCCCTCGGGAGGTCTCGGCCGAGACGGCGACGGTGTCGGGGAAGCCCAGCTTGTAGAACTCGGCGACGAGGCGCTCTTGGTCGACGGAGTCGATCTTGTTCACCGCCAGGATGACGGGCTTGGTCTGCTTGCGCAGGATGCGGGCCAGAGACTCCTCGGCAGGCGTGAGGCCCTGGCGGCCGTTGACGACGAAGCAAACCAGGTCGGCCTCCTCGAGGGCAAGCAGGGCCTGTTCTTTGACGTTCTTCTCCAGGCTGTTCTGGGCCGCCTCGGGGACGAAGCCGCCGGTGTCGACGACCGTGAGGTAGCGGCCCTCCCAATCCGTGACGCCGTACTGCCGGTCGCGGGTGACGCCGGGGATGTCGTCGACGATGGCCTGCTTGCGGCCGATCAGGCGGTTGAACAGGGTCGACTTGCCCACATTGGGCACGCCGACGATGGCGATCTTGGGGAGCTCCATAGGCTGCCGCCTTCACTGGAGGAGGAGGTCCCCTTTCGTCAAGGGAATAAGCTCAGCGCGTCGGCCGCGCTCGAAGGCGGATAAAGCCGAAGGTCAATGCCCCCAAGATCAGGCCGAAAACGCCGGATCGCGCGGCCGCTTCGCCGGGTTGGAGCGAACAACCACCCTGCTCACCGGCCGCCTCGACGCCGTCGTCCTGGGCCCCGGCATTGCCGCCGTCATCGCCTCCGCCGTCGGCGACGGGGGTGTCCGGAGGGGCGACGACTTGGGTGCTTGCAGTAGCCGCATTGTCCCCGTTCGTGGAGATATTTTCCCCTTGAGCCGACACCGAAGCGTTTAATTGCAAGGTGCTGACGACCTCGGGGGCCTTCACAACCAGCGTCACCGTGATTGGGACCAGTGGGGCCACGATGCCTAACTCGCAGGTAAGCTTTGTTCCTTCGGCAAACACGAACGCGTCGCAGGTCCCCACGGTGGATTCGGCGGAAACAACACTCCCCTCGGCGGACATCCCCATGGCGACCGATACGTTATTGCTGGAGGTCTCTCCGATATTCTCGACGAGGAGCTGGTAGGTGACCTCTCCCCCGAATTCCACCTCGGCCGGAGGTTCGGGAATCGTGATCTTGAGGTCGGGCGGCAGGGAGGCCGCCGCCCAGGCCTGGCCGGATATCAGAAAATAAAACAAGGCAAACCCAATGGATTGACGCATGGTAGGTACCCCTTCAGAAGGACGATATTTTATGGAGTGCCGGTAAGGAGTGCTTCGATCTAGTGTATCGTGAATAACAGAATAGGAAGTTTCGTCAAATGACAAAAAAAATCGCCCTTCCAGAATCCTAGAAGGGCGACGTCTCCAAAGTGGCGGTGCAGGGACTCGAACCCCGGACACGACGGATATGAACCGTCTGCTCTAACCAGCTGAGCTACACCGCCGTCATTCAATTCAAATCATAAACAAGCAGGACCGAATCTTTACGCCCGATCCCCTCAAAGAAACCTTGGTCCCGCATCCGCACCGCCACCATCAACTTGCGGACGCCGGGGCCGGAGGTCACTAAATAATCCAATATGCTTCCGTCAACCTTTTTGCTGGACCAGGCCTCCTGCAGGCCCAGGGGGTCCCACTTCAGCTTGACCATGCGACCGTCCGCGATCACCGGCTTGCGCCCGATGATGTCCTTGAGCAGGGCGTCGTTCTTGGCCACCACCAGCTCCGGCACCGCGGCCCCGTCCAGGGCCTGCAACCGCACCGGCACGACGTAGTAGTCGGCCACGACCTCGTTGAAGGCGTCCTTCACCTCGACCGGGACGTCGTTAGCCGAGCCGCCGTAGCTCTCGCGGCTGCTCCAGGCGCCCTTGTACTTCCCGCCCTCTTCCTTGAAGAGCTTGAGCTTGCCGGAGGGCGTGAGCCCCGCCAGCGCAAAACCGTCGCCGCTCCCGCCGGGCAGGAAGTCGAAATTATACAGGCCGATCTCGGTCGGGATCGACAATTTTTCGCCGGGCTCGATTTTGTTTCCGACGATCTTCAATTCATAGGTCGGATAACGCCCCGAATCCCCGCGATAGGGCTGTCCAAGCAATCGCGCGACCCCTCCCTGTCGAACCACGCGGAGCTGATAGGGAATGTCCTCGATCACCGAGTTCAAGCTGCCGCCCTGCAGGCGCAGGATCTTGCTGGCCGCCAGGGAGCCGCGCAGGTTGGTCAGGACGATCCAGGGATTGCCGCCGGCCGGGTCCGGCATGAGGTCGACCTTCACGAAATGGTCCAGTTTCTTGCCGGCATAGCGCGCGACCTCCTGCAGGTCGGAGCCGTTCAAGCGGTAGACGTAAAGATCGCTCTGTCCGGTCAACAGGACCTCGGGGTTCCCGTCGCCGTCGGCGTCGCCGTAGGCCAGGGCGCGGACCTCGTAGGGCAGGCGCTGCGAGACCGACGCGTAGTCGCTCTGGGCCTCGGCCGGAGCGGCCTTGGGGCTCGGCCTCGGCTCTACCTTGTCTCGCTTGGCGGTTCTTTCCTCACGCTTCGCCTCCTCGACCTTCGGGGCCGGAGCGGCCGGAACCGGGGCGGGCTCGGGGAGGAGGACCTTGGGCGGGCGCTCCGCCTTTGCAGGGGGCGCGGAGGCGGACTTCGGGGCGGAGGCCGGGGGCGCTGCGCTCACGGCGCTCGGCGCCCGCAGACGCGAGGCGGCGAAGGCCTCGAGCCGCGGCAAAAGCTGGTTGACGTCCGGCACTTCCAAGTAATCTTGCGCGACCTGCCCCCCGGCATCCACCCACTTCAGCAGCACGCGGTAGGTCTGCCCGACGATGTTGATGCGGCCCGCGACCAAGAGGGCGTCCTGGCCCTTCCCTTGCGAGACGTCCTTGAGCTTGTCCGGATCCAGGGCCTGCGCGATAGGTCGCGCCGCGACGCCCTTCTTGATCAAGGCCCCGACCACGGCGTCTTGCGCCGCGCCCGAGAGGTATTGCTGGTCCTTCGGGCCGTTGACCGAAAAGGCGGCCACGCCCACCGACGAGCCCTGCGCGAAGGCCGGCGCCGACGCCAGTCCCATCAGACAAAGAAATAGGATTTTTAAGGGTTTTTTCAGCCGATCCGTCATGGGGGCGGACTATGTTGCAAAGGCTAAGACGGGTCAAGTGCAGATTAAGTGCGGGGGGCCGTCAAGAATTAAGCGGTCGTTCACGCTCTTAAAAAATCGATGTCGATCATCGGGACAAAATCGGATTTTGCCTCGGTCTCGCGATTTCTCCGCCGCTCGACGGGGTGCCGCTCGAGTCGGGGCGTGATACGGGCCAGACCCGGGGACCGGAAAGTTGCGGGAAATTCTAGGCTTCGCTCAAGAGGTAGCCGCGGATGAAGGGCTCGAGATCGCCGTCCAAGACGCGCTCGGCGTCGCCGACCTCGACCTCGGTGCGGTGGTCTTTCACCATCTTATAGGGATGCAGGACGTAGGAGCGGATCTGGGAGCCCCATTCGATCTTCTTTTTCGTCGCCTCCACCGCCTCGCGCGCCGCGCGGCGCTTCTCCATTTCCTGTTCGTAGAGACGCGAGCGCAGCACCTTCATCGCCAGGGTCTTGTTCTGCAGCTGGCTGCGCTCGCTCTGGCATTGGACGACGGTATTGGTCGGGAGGTGCGTGATGCGCACCGCGGTGTCGTTCTTCTGGACGTTCTGCCCGCCGCTGCCGCCCGCCCGGAAAGTGTCGATGCGCAGATCGGAAGGGTTGAGCTCGATCTCGATATCGTCGCTGACCTGCGGGTAGACGAAGACGGAGGCGAAGGAGGTGTGGCGCCGTTTGTTGGCGTCGAAGGGCGAGATACGCACCAGGCGGTGCACGCCGTTCTCGGCCTTGAGGAAGCCGTAGGCGTAAGCTCCCTCGACGGTGACCGTCACGCTCTTGTAGCCAGCGCCCTCGCCCTCGGTGGAGTCGATCAGCTGGGTGCGCCAGCCCTGCTTCTCGCAATAGCGCAGGTACATGCGCGTCAGCATCGCCGCCCAATCGCAGGACTCGGTGCCGCCGGCGCCGGAGTTGATGGTGAGGATGGCGGAGAGCCGGTCTTCTTCCTTGGAGAGCATGACGCGGAATTCGGCCTCTTCCAGCGCGGCCTCGGCCTCCTTCGCCTTCTGTTCGGCCTCGGCCCAAGCGGCCTCGTCGCCGGCCTCTTCGGCCAGCTCGAGCATCAGGGCGGCCTCCTCCACCTTAGTTGCATTGTCTTTAAAAAAGGCGGCCGTCGCCTTAAGCCCGTCGAGCTCCTGACTCAATGCCTTGGCCCGGACGGAGTCGTCCCAAAATCCCGGTTGGGTGGATTCGGTCTCAAGCTCGTCGATGCGTTTCAGCTTTTGGTCGAGGTCAAAGCCGCCTCCGGACGGCGGCGAGTTTTTCTTGGAAAGCGGCGATGCGGTTTTTCAATTCTTTCGACATAGGACTTCCTTGTTGCCTCCAGGAAAATCGTCTCGACCCGGAAACTCATTGTGCGACCATTACGATAACAAATATACTTAATCTAACAGCACTCCAAAAAAATCGGGGAAGGTTCATGCCATTTTCAAGAAAAATTCAAGTGTTTTCAGCGGTTCTATGCCTGCTCGCCCTCGCTCAATGCAGCGGCGGCGCCGAAATCGGCCCCTCCGCCCCCGCCGACGCCCCGATCGCCGGGGACAACGGAGCTGCCGAACACAACGTCGATCCCGGTAACAACGCCGGCAACAACCCAGCGGCTAACCCCGGGAGCGCCCCAGGGCCTGCTCCCGCGAGCCCCTTAGAGCCCGCCCCCGGCTCCCTTCCCGACAACGAGCCGGCCGCCGTCATCTCTTCAAACCCCTCGGACGGTCAAATCCTGACGGCGTCCCTTCCCACCATCAGGGTGGAATTTAACGCCCCCATGGACCCCGCATCGGTGAATCAGGCCTTCCAACTCGCCCGCACAAACTTCGGCTTCGCCGGCTCGGGAAATTTCAGCGTCGTGCCCGTCGCGGCCTCCGTGGTTTCCGACAACAATAGGGTCTTTGAATTTCCGATTATCGATCCTATAACTCGCGGGAGTTTTCGGATCTCCGTCGGCGGCGAGGCGAAAGACGCCAATCAGACCCCGATACTTCAAGCCTTCACCAGCAACTTCAGCATCAAACCCCCTGTCGAGGATGGGCTGGATGCCCCGCCTCGGATCGTGAGCATCAACCCTCCGGATGGCAGCGAGGGCGTCCTGCGTCAAACCACCTTGCATATTGTCTTCAGCCAACCGATGGCCACGAGTATCGTCAAAAACAAGATATCCCTCCTCAAAAAAACCGTGGCCGCGGGTATCAATAATTTTAATGAAGAAGAGGTCGAGGGAACCGTCACCGCCTGCCCGGACAAGAAGACCTTTCTATTCGACCCCAAAAAAATGCTCGATCGCACTCAGAGGTATGAAATCAGGATCGAGGCCGACGCCAAAAACTCCAACGGGATTGAAATGGGCGAAGAGGTGTCTTCCGATTTTGAGACGAAATCCAGCATCGTCGGGGTCACTCAGGTGGGATGTCCCTAAAGGGACTCCCTTTTTGAGGAAGACCGGGCAGGCTTCCGGAGGCATGAGTAGACCCCCAAGCCGAGCAGCAGAGCCAAGGAGCCCCGCGGCAACCAGTCCCCCGCCCTCACGTAAGGCGAAAGATCCTCGTAAAACGGCAGGCTCGCGACGAAGTCCTCGCGGGTGAAAAGACCGCCCTGCCACAGCACCCTCCCCTGGCGGTCGATCTGCGAGGTCAGGCCCGTGTTGGTCGCGCGGATCAGCGCGCGCCGCGTCTCCACCGCGCGGAACTGGCTGAAGACCTGGTGCTGGTAGGCCGCGCTGGAGCGCCCGTACCAGGCGTCGTTGGTGATGTTGATCAGGACGTTCGCGCCCTTCTCCGCCATGATCCGGGAGATCTCCGGAAAAATGTCCTCGTAGCAGATCAGGACGCCCAGCAGGCTGTCTTGGTATTTCAAGGGGTAATAGTCGGAGCCGGGCATCATCTCCCCGACCTGCGCGGTCATCTTGCGCGCGAAGAACAGGTAATCCTTCCAAGGCACGTATTCGCCGAAGGGCACGAGGTGCCGCTTGTGGTAGTGCCCCAGGATGCGCCCCGCCGCGTCGGCTAGGATCGCGGTGTTGTGATAGGGCCGGTCCCGCCGCGGCTCCGGGCTCTGAGCCGATCGCGAGATCGTGCCGAAGAGGATGTCGGCGCGCTGGGTACCAAGGTCGTAGGCGACCTCGGGCGCGTCGTAGGCAAGCTCGTAGGGCATCGAGGCCTCGGGCCAGAGGATGAGCGCGGCGCCCCGCTGCTCCAAGGCCAGGGCCCCCCCCTGGAAGGTCTCGAGGCTCCGCGCCGCCGCGGAGCGCTGCCATTTTTCCTCCTGCGGGATATTGCCCTGCACCACGCCGACTTGGAGCGTGCGTGTCGGCACCGCCGTATCTCCGTCCAGGCGATAGCGGCCGTAGGCCAAGTTGGCCAGGACGAGGACCGCGGCGATCGCCGCCGTCTTCAGGGCCCGGGGCCGCTCGCCCCGCCGCCAGCGCACGACGATCTCGGCCAGGGCCTCGTTGCAGAAGACCAAAAGCCAGGTGACGCCGTAGACGCCGAAGAGATCCGCCGACTGGATGAAGTGGAGGAACCCCCCCTGGGAGTACCCGATTTGGCTCCAGGGAAAGCCGCCCGCCGGCACATGGCCGCGCAGGTATTCGATCCCTACCCAGACGAAGGGACGCACCCAGAGCATGGCCCAGGCGTTTTTGCGACAGAGCCATTGGCTGATCCAAAAAATAATCCCGAAATAGGCGGAAAGAACGGCGACCAAAAGCAGCAAGGCCAATACCGAAACCACCGGCGAAAGCCCGCCGAAGGAGTTCATCGCCGTGTAAAGCCAGTACATGGCGATGCCGTAGTGGAAGAGCCCGGCGAAGAAACTCCTGGCGAAGGCCGCCCTCGGCCGCGCGGAGCGAATCGCCAAGAACAGGGGCACCCAGCCGAAGAAGGCCATCCAACCCAGCTCGGGCATCATGCGCCCGGCGAAGACCGTCGGGTAGGTGAAGGCGGCGATCACGCCGCTTAAAGCCGCAAGGAGCCATCCCATGGCATCAGGCCTTTCCGCTTGAGATATTCGAGGTAGCGCGCCTCTAGGGTCTCGAAGCGCCGGGCGGCGCGGGGGCCGCGCTCGTGGTCGTACCCCTGCAAGTGCACCCATCCGTGGACCGCCAGGCGCAGCGTCTGCTGCGTCAAGGTCCGCCGGGCCCGGCGCGCCTGACGCGCGGCTACCGGAGTCGCGATGACGATTTCGCCCAGGCACCAGGGCCGGCCGCCTTTCGGCGCCCTGGCGTCGATCGGGAAGGACAACACGTCGGTGACAGTGTCCTTGCGGCGGTGCTTGCGGTTGAGGGTCCGGATGCGCCGCTCGCCCACCAGGCTGATCTCCAACTCGGCGGCCGCCAAGCCCTCTTTCCGCATCAGGACCTCGAGGCAGCGGCACAGGGCCCGCAGCCTCACGGAGGTCCCGGCGCGCGCGAAGATC
This sequence comes from Deltaproteobacteria bacterium, assembly GCA_020853015.1. GTDB lineage: Bacteria > UBA10199 > UBA10199 > DSSB01 > DSSB01 > DSSB01. Next base: position 23,105 of record JADYZQ010000128.1, on the reverse strand, counting down.
CTAACGGACATTCGCCTCGCTCTCTCGGGTCCGCAGGTCCTTGATCGGGGTGACGGTGGCCTTCTTCTCCTCGACGTCCGGGTACTCGATGCGCTGGTGGTAGATGCCGACCAGGACGCGGACGAAGCTCTCGGCGATCATGTGCAGGTCTTTCAGCGTCATGTCGCACTCGTCGAGCTGGGCCTCGGTGAAATTTTTATTGATGATCTTCTGAACCATCGCCTGGATCTTGGCGGGCGTCTTTTCCGGGATGGAACGCACCGCGGCCTCGACGCCGTCGGCCAGCAGGATGATCCCCGCCTCGCGGGTTTGGGGCCGCGGGCCCGGGTAACGGTAGTCCTTCTCGTCGACGCTGCCGCCCGCCAGCTGCGCCTGCTCCTGGGCCTTGTTGTAGAAATAAGTGATGAGCTTGGTGCCTTGGTGCTGCGGGATGAAGTCGGCGATCCGCGTCGGCAGCTTGTATTCGCGGGCCAACTCGAGCCCGTCCTTCACGTGCGAAGCGATGATCAGGGCCGACATCGAGGGGGCGAGCTTGTCGTGGCGGTTTTCGCCGCCCTGTTGGTTCTCGATGAAGTAGCTGGGCTTGCGCATCTTGCCGACGTCGTGGAAGTAACTCCCGACCCGCGCCAGCAGCGGGTTGGCGCCGATCTCCGCGGCGGCGGCCTCGGCCAGCACGGCGACCAGCTGCGAATGGTGGTAGGTTCCCGGCGCCTTGACGATCATCTCCTTGAGCAGCGGATGATTGAGATTGCCCAGTTCGAGCAACTTGATGTCGGTGACGTAATCGAAGAGCAACTCGGCCACCGGCGCGAGCACCATGACGAAGATCGCGGCGAGCAGCCCGCCCAGGAAAGCCAGCCCCATGTTCATGAAGATGTTGGGCAGATTGAGGACGTTCGCGACGCTGACCACGGTGACCAGCTTGATGGCGAGCACCACCGCGGCGTTGACGGCGCCGACCATCACCCCCGCCCGAAGGATCGCGCTGCGCCGCTCGACGTGGGCGATGGCCGAGGCGGCGACGATGCTGGAGATCAGGTAGTAGATCGACAGGTCGAGGTCTCCCTCGAGGAACATCCCGGTCAGGGCGCTGGCCACGATCGCGAAGACCAGCGAAATTTCGGAATTGAGGATGTAGCGCGTCAGCATGGCGCCGGCGGCCACGGGAATGGCGTAGTACAGCGCCTGCACCGAGACGTCGAAGGGCAGCAGGTCGCGGAAGGCCGAGGACAGCGCGGCCGCGATCCGCACGCTGAGCAGCAGCAGGATGAGCACGCCGCCCAGGAAGTAGAGGTCGGCGCGGGTCGGGTTGAACTTTCGGATGAAGCGCTTCGAGAAGACGTAGGTGATCAGCAGCAGGATCGAGACGAAGAGCGCGGTGCCGAGGAACTTGGTCGCGAAGCTGGTCTCGGTCTTGACCCTGCGGATGCCCTCGAGGATGACCAAATGGTGCGGCTCGTAGCGGTCGCCGCTGCGGACGATGGATTCACCGGCCTGCACCTTGATGATGACGTTGCGGACGTTGCCGACGGCGCGGGCGCGCCGCAACTCGGTCTCGACGGGGTCGTAGCTCAGGTTGGGCCGCACCAGGCGGCTGGCGATCTCGTAGAGCTGAGAGGACTGCACCGCCTTGTCCTTCTCCTTGGGCGACTGTTTGGCGCGCTCGAGGAGGGCGGTTTGGACGCCGTCGAGCGTCTTGATCCCGGTGAGGTCCTTGAGCTCGGCCTCGTCCTCGCTGGCGTTCTTCTGCTTCTGGACGTACCGCAGGGTGACGCCGCCCTCGCCCGCGTTGGCGAGCTCTTTGTTGCCGGCCACGATCATCTGCGACATCGACTGCCGCAGCAGGTTGCGCAGCGTGAACTCGGTATCGACCGAAAACTCGTCCTGCATCAGGGCCTTCACCTGGTCGTCGGTGGGCTGGAGCCCCAGCGTCGCGAGCAGAACGTCCTGGATCTCTTCGGCATCGGCCAGGCGCTGGATGGCCTCGCGGGACTTTTGGAAGGCCTCGTGGACGTTTTGGTCGACCTCGGCCAGGACGTTCTCGTCGAAGTCGAAGACCGGAGGCACGCTCTTCATCGCCTCCTGGCGGTTGATCTCGGTGGCGCGTTCGTCGACGATCTCGTAGTTCTGATCGGATTTGATGTCCTTGGGAGCGACGCGCCCGACCTTCATGTTGGGCGGCAGGTAATCGACGTGGAAGGACAGCACCAGGGAGATGGCGAAAACCAGGACTCCGAAGACGATCCACCCGAAGAAGGCCGAGTGAAGGAATCGGTTCAAGGAGCTGAAGTCGGATTTCTTGAACCCCCCGAGGAGGTTTCGCAGACTGCGGATGTGACGGTGCTCGCCCATGGATTCTTATGGCCCCCGCTTATTTCGCGGCCCCTTCTCCCATGACCTGAATGGTGATCTCCCGACGCGCTACCTTATTGTCGTCGAAATCAAAAAGCACGACCTCCTGCCAGGCCCCCAGCATCAGCTTGCCGTCCTGGAGGGGAATCGAAAGGCTGAGGCCGATCAGCGCCGCCCTCAGGTGGGCGTCGTTGCGCCCCGTTCCGGAGCGCCGGTTGGGCCGCGGGCCGGTCTCCGCGGGGATCTGGGTCTCGACCCATTTTTTCAATTCTTCGTGGATCTTGGGGTCGTTCTCCAAGATCGCCACCCCCGCCGTCGCCCCCGGGATCAGGACCGTCACCAGGCCGCTGGGCACCCCGGATTCGCGCACCGCGCGCTTCACGTCGTGGGTGATCAACAGCACGTCGGTCTTGACCGTGGTGTTGACGTAATAATTTCTTAGAAAGATCATGAGCTTATGTTAATGCCCTCGGAGACCGGGGGCAAGCATTCATTTTTTCATGCTAGCCCCTTCCCCCCTCGCCTTCAAGCCCCGAGCCCCGTTTCGCGCCGCGTCAGGCGAAGGGGTCCTTTCCCGTGAAAAAATAGCGACTTGGGACGCAATTCCTGCCCCCTCCCCCGACGATAAAGTTTTCGAAGGATCGTGAGCGAAGGCCCCCTTGACCGGGGGCGCAGGAAATGGATAATAAATTCTTGGGATTATGACTACTTCGATCAGCACAAGCAAATCGCGCCCCTTTATCAAGAACAAATACGTCGAGTACCGCAAGATGTACGACGAGGCGCGGAATTTCTCCAAGAGCCTGGACACGGCCTCCTCGCCCTCGGCCCCCAAGGCCTCCAAGGACCCCCTTCCCCCCGAGCTTTCGAAAAACACCAAAGAAACCGGCAACAAAGAGCCCGTCACCAAGGATTTGGCGAAAAAGCCCGGCGAGACGCCCTACGGCGTGCGCCCCAGCGAGGCCGCCGGCGCCCCCGACCCCACGCTGCCGGTCGCCAACGCGCCGATCAACGTCCCCAGCACCGGCTCGGCCAACGACCGCATGATGGCGAAGGCCCGCGAGTACGAGCCGCACATCCGCGCCGCCGCCGAGCGCTACGCCCTCCCGCCCGAGCTGATCGCAGGCGTCATCTGGCAAGAGTCGCGCGGCAATCCCCGCGCGGTCAGCCACTGCGGCGCGATGGGCCTGATGCAGTTGATGCCCGCCACGGCGGCCAGCTTGGGCGTCGGCAACGCCTTCGACGCCGCGCAAAACATCGACGGCGGCGCCAAGTACCTTCGCCAGATGCTCGATAAGTTCGGCCGCGTCGATCATGCCGTGGCCGCCTACAACGCCGGCCCCGGCAACGTCATGAAGCACGGCGGCATCCCGCCCTTCCGCGAGACCCAGGACTACGTCCCCAAGGTGCTCGGTTACGCCAACAGCTACAAGGTCGCCGAGGCCTTCACGCAAAACATTCCTTCCAACGCGATCCGCGTCTAGCCTTTTCATCTCGCTCCATTTCGGCAAATTGCTTTTCATTTCCGGATTCTTCCGTGCTATCTTCGCATTGGACGAAATGCCGAACGCGCCCGCGCGTTCTCGAAGAAGATCCGACATGGGCAAGAGCAAGGCCGGCAAAAACAAATCCGCCGCGAGGAAGGCCTACCCCACCGTCGCCCTCACCGGCAGCGGCTACAAGGGCCTTTCCATCCTGCGCTGGCTGGAAAACAGCCCGGAGTTCCCGCGCGTCGTCTTTCTTGACCACAAGAAGCCCACCGAGATCCTGAAAAAGACCAAGTTCTACCGCATCGACCTGACCGAAACCCTGGCGGACGTGAAGCTCTACGAGATCCTCGCCGAGGAGAAGGTGGAAACCCTGATCCACACCGCCCTCCCGATCACGCCGCCGCGCAACATGGCCTGGGCCCACGAGCTGCTCTCGGTGGGCAGCATGTACGTCTGCAACGCGGCGGCCGAGGCCAAGGTGCGCAAGCTGATCCTGGCCTCCACCGCCGACGTCTACGGGGCCTTCCCCGACAACCCCGCCTACATCACCGAAAACCAGTCGCCGCGGGGCTTCCTCAAATCCAAGTTCTTCGCCGACAAGATCGACGCCGAGCGGCAGTTTTTGAACTTCGCCAAAAAATATCCCCAGAGCGTCGTCACGATCCTGCGCCCGGCGACGATCCTGGGCCCCAAGATCCAAAGCTATAAGACGCGCTACCTCTCGCGCTGGTTCGTCCCCACGGTCCTGGGCTTCGACCCGCTGGTGCAGTTCCTGCACGAAGACGACCTGCTGCGCGCCTTCCAGATGGCGACGCTGCGGGATTGTCCCGGCATCTTCAACCTGGCCAGCAAGGGGATACTGCCGCTCTCGAAGGCGATCAAGCTGATGGGCAAGGTGCCGCTGCCCTTGAGCCTGGTCGGGCTCAAGTCGCTGGTCCAGCTATTATGGTTCCTCGACATCTCTCCGGCGCCGGCGACGCATCTCGACTTTTTGAAATACAGCTGCGTGGTGGCGACCGACCGCGCCGAGGCGGCCGGCTGGACGCCGCGCTACACCTGCAAGGAAACCCTGCTGGAATTCGTCGGGGCCGAGCGGCTCCGCGAGATCCGACTTGAGGAGGAGGCCGCTCCGCTATGAAATCCGCGTCCGACGCCCGGAACAATCTCTTTTATCTCCCCCAGGGCCGCGCGGAGGGCTCCGCCGAAGAGCGCCGGCTGGAGAAGCTCGTCCGCGACATGGCCAAGCGCCTCGCCTCCCTCGAGAAGGAGCTGGGACGGCACCTCAAGGTCATGGAGCGCGAGCTGAGCTCGAAGAAGAGCCGCAAAAACGGCACGCAGGAGAAGATCTACAAGGAGCTCAAGAACCTCCAATCCAGCGTCGAGCCCGCCATGCAGGAGATCGTCGAGAAATTGAAATCCACGGTGGAAGCCGAGAAGGCCGAGCCGGGCCGCGGGGTCTTCGGCGCCTTGAAGGGCCTTATCCCCGGACTGGACTTCGTCGCGCGACACCTGCCGTTTTCCCAGGAAAAACAAGCGCTCGAGGAGGAGTACGACGCCTTCGGACGCGACCCCGCCTTCGAGCAGACGCTCAAACCCTTCTTCGATTTCATGTATTACAAGTACTGGCGGGTCGAGACCCACGGCCTCGAGAATCTCCCCAGCGCCGGCCGCGCCCTGCTGGTCGGCAACCATTCCGGTACCCTGCCTTGGGACGGAAGCATGATCCGTCTGGCCGTCACCAACGACCATCCCGCCGGACGCGACGTGCGATTTTTGGTGGAGGATTTCGTCTACTACCTGCCCTTCGTCGGCACCTTCATGTACCGGATCGGCGGGGTCCGCGCCTCTCAGGAGAACGCCGAGCGACTGCTCAACACCGACCACCTGGTCGCGGTCTTCCCCGAGGGCGTCAAGGGCCTGGGAAAATACTTCTCGCAGCGCTACCACCTGCAGCGCTTCGGCCGCGGCGGCTTTATCAAGCTGGCGATCCGCACCGACAGCCCGATCATCCCCGTCGCGGTGATCGGGGCCGAGGAGATCCATCCCCTGCTCTTCAAGTCCTCGCTGCTGGCCAAGCCCCTCGGCATTCCCTATGTGCCCTTCACCCCCACGCTGCCGCTGCTGGGCCCCTTGGGCTTCATCCCCCTGCCCTCGAAATGGTCTATCTACTTTGGCAAGCCGATCGACTTGAGCGTCTACGGCAAGGAAGTGCTGGACGACGAGCTGGAGATCCACCGCCTGAGCGAACGGGTGCGCCAAACCATCCAAAACCTGGTCACCGACGCCTTGAAGCGGCGCCGCAGCGTGTGGAGGGGTTGAGGTCTAAACGACGTAGCGCTTGTCCTTGAGCTTGCGGGCCAGGGTCGCGCCGAACTCCTCCGAGCCCGTGCGGCCCAACTTGCCGTAAATGTATTTCTTGCCGAGCTCGACGCCGGGCTGATCGTAGGGATTCACGCCCAGCAGGCCGCCCACGTGGACCGTCGCGATCTCGAAGAGGTAGAAGAGCTGTCCCAGCGTATAGGCGTCGGCGTCGTAGCACATCAGCTTGAAGCTGGGCACCCCCGATTCCTTGAGCGACTGTTCGGTGGCGACCATTTCGGCGTGGAGCACCTCGGCGAAGGTCTTGCCGCCCAAGTAACTCAGGCTTTCGATCTCGGGATAGAGCTTGGGAATCTTGAGATCGGCGTCGAATTTTTCCTGCGACCAGAGCATGACCATCTTGTCGCGCGGCCCCTCGGCGTAGAGCTGCATCTGAGAGTGCTGGTCGCGCGGCCCGCTGGCCTGGATGGGCGTGATGCCGGCCCAGACCTCCTTGCCCTCGAGGTCGTAGCGCTTGCCGAGACTTTCGGCCCAGAGCTGTCGGAACCACTCGGCGCAGCGGTTGAGCCGCTCGGAATAATTGAACACGACCAGATTCTTGCGCCCGCGCCGTTCGGCCAGGAGGGTGGTGACCATCGCCAACATCGCGGCGGGATTGGTCCAAATGTCCTCCCCCTTGCAACGCTTGATCATCCGAATCGCACCCTCGGCCAGTTCGCGGATCGAGACGCCCAGGAAGGCCGCGGGCAACAGGCCCACTGGCGACAGCACCGAAAAACGCCCGCCCACGCCCGGCAGGATGTCGAAACACTCGAAGTTCTCCTCGCGGGCGATCTGCCGCAGCGCCCCCTTCTGCGGGTCGGTGGTCATGATCAAATGGCGGCGGAAGCGCTCGGGACCGAGCCGCTTCTTGAGCAGATCGTAGAGGTACATGAACTGGGCCATGGTCTCGACGGTGTTGCCCGACTTGCTGACCACGTTGAAGATGCTGCGCTCGAGATCCAGGCCGTCGAAGAGGCGGCTTAAATAATCGGGGTCGAGGGTGTCCAAGACGTAGAGGCGCTTGACCGGCAAGGGAACCCCGCCGGCGAAGATCGGCCCGAAGATCGCCTCTTCGACGGCCTTGGCGCCGAGGCCGGAGCCGCCGATCCCCAGGACCACCATGTTGTCGAAAGAGCCGCGCAGCTCCTCGGCGCGACGCTCGACGTTGTCCAGGACCTCGTCCAGATAGGGCAGATGTAGGAACTGGACCTGCCCGATCTCGTGCATGGCCTGCAGGGCCCGGTGGACTTGGATGAAGTTGGGGGTGGCGGCCTCGAGCTCGGGCTCGGAGATGCCCGCCGGCTGTTGCGGCGCGAAGGCCTCGTTGAAATCCAGGTGAAGATCGCGATGCGACATCCCGGAAGATTACACAGCGCCGATTTTCGACTCAAGGAAATTAACCCTAAGGTCAGCGGATGCCGCGACCGCTGAAGTTGACGCCCGCCCCGCCGGGGCTGACGCTGATCGATCCGCTGTAGTACTGCTCGTTGGTCGGCGTGAAGGTCACGGAGACGGAGACCGAGCCGTTGGCGGGGATGGTCCCGCCGGAGCTGCTGAGGGTAAATCCGTAAGCGCCGCCGGAAATGGTGTAGTTGACCGCGCAGCAGTTGGGGTTGTTGATGGTGAAATAACGGGTATTGGAAGTATTGATCCGCTGGTCGCCGAAAGAGATGGATCCGACCGAAACCGTGACATTAGAGCAGTTTTGCAGAGGGACGGCCTCGGCGCCCTCGGCGGGCCCGGAAAGCTCTTTAGTGACGCCGGCCGGGGAGCGACCCGCAAAAAACTCCGCCCTCCGCAACAGCGCGGAGGCAGGATCGACGAAACCCTGGGAAAGCAAATCGGGCAATGAGACGAGGCCGGTCGATCCGACGACACCTTCCACTCCGCACGCGGAGGCCGAGGAAGGGTCCGGGGTTTGGCCGGAAACCCATACCTCGCGGAGGGCATTGGCCAGAATCAAGGATGAGAGCGTCGTCATAGGGATTCCTCGTTTGGAGGAAGAATGACTTGAAAATCGAAGGCTTGTCAACGAATCCTTAAGCCCAGCTTAAGGAATGGCCCGCCCTTCTTCCACCCGCCCTATTATCGGCAGGGAATCCATCGGGTTCCGGATTATTTGCGGCCACCCTTGCCATTGCCCTTGGCGGCCTTCCAACCGCCGCCGCCCTTGCCATGGCCGTGTTCCTTACCCTTGCCGGATTTTTTCCAGCCGCCGTCATCGTCGTTGTCCCACTTCCCCTTCTTGCCCTTGGCGCCGTCGTCGTCGACCACCCAATAGCCGCCCTTGCCCTTGCCGGGCCCGCCCCACAGGCCCATCTTCTTGGCCTGGCCCGGCGGGATCCAGAGGCCGTATTTCTTGGCGATGCCCGGGGGCATCCAGTAGCCGTGTTCTTTGTGCACCGGGTAGATCAGGAAGCGGGTGAAGTCGGGGCCGACCAGAGGGATCTTAGGGAAAAGGATCGGGTTGACTTGCAGGATATTCTGCAAAAAATGAGTGCGTGTCGTTTGAATATAATAGGGATCCGTCACCGGACTTCCCATCGCCACCAGCGGGGCTACCGAGAAGCTCTGCAGGATGTTCGAATAGCTCATGCCCATCTTGCGCATCATCCAGACAGAGAGAGGCAAGGTCCCCGCCGCCTGCGCGATCTGCATAATCGCGGGCACCTCTTCGGCGGGCGCCAGCAAGGCCGGCGTCACCTGTTGGGGCGCAAAGCCGTAGGCGTTGCCGTAGAGCTGCTCGGCGCGGCGCGCCTCGGGCGAGCCCAAGTCGATGTTGACCAGGTTGATGTCGACGGCCCGGGCGCCGGGCAGGGCCAGGCTGAAGGCTGCGAGGAAGGTCAAAACTTTGCAGAAAGATTTCATGGCTTTCTCCTTATGCCCGCGTGGGACGCCCCTGGTATCGACGGGTCACAATTATTTATTCTTTCCCTTGCCGGGATTCGACTTACCGGAAAAGCTCTGGGATGGCGAGGGGCCTTTCCCCGCTTTGCCCTGGGGACCCCGCCGTTCGGGCGCATGCCACTCCGGCCGGCCTTTGGGATTCTGGGTGGTTCCCGGCTTCAGCCCCTTGTGGGGCGCCGGGCCGCGCAGTTCCGCGGGGCCCTTTTCCTTCGGCCCCTTGTCCTTATCCACCTCCACCGCCGGAATCTGCGGCGAAACGAGGGCGTCGCGTTTGGGAGTCGACTTCGCCGACACCACGCCGTGACGGCGGGGCTGCAGCGAACGGGCGCCGGAGCCTATTTCTTCCCATGTGAGCTTGCCGCCCTTGGCCTTGGACTTGAGGCCCTTCTCTAAATCCGCGGCGGATTTTCCGTTCAGCATCGCGGATTGCACCTGCAGGATCGCCGCCCGCCGCGCCGGCGAGCGCAGGTCCGCCGCCCGGCCCGGGACCACGCGGTCGACGAGGGCCGCGGCGCTCTCGCCGCGCTGCCGGGTCTGACGCAGCGCGGGGGCCAGCTTCGCCGGCGGGACCCCCTTCGCGAGGCCCTCGTTAGCCTTGAGCAGGTAGGGCTCGGAGGGAATGCCGCGCGCCTCGAGCGCCTGGGCCTCTTTCAGCACCTCCAGGGTGAAATCTCGGGAGACGCCCGCAGCCGCGCTTTTAGTCAAAAAGGCGCTCAGGGCCGGGCTTGGGGCGCCGAACGCCGCGGCTTGGCGGGCGATCTCGGAATCGTCCTGGGCGCGCAGGGGCGCCGCGGCCGCGAGGCCGAGGAGAAGCAGTCCAATGGCGAGGGTCTTCTTCATCTTACAAGTTGATCACCGAATTGCGTTGTCCGAAGCCGTCATCCACCCAGCGGTCGGCCGAGGGGTCAGCGACCCAGCGCTTGCCGTCGACGACGAAGGCGTAACTATAAGTACCCTCCGTCAGCGGGACCTCGACCGTGAAGAGGCCTTCGCCCTCCGCGACAGGGGCCAAGGCCGCCGGGTTCCACTGATTGAAGTCGCCCGCGACGGCGACCTGCTTGGCGCCGGGCTGGCGCAGGGCGAAGCGCACGAAGTAGACCTTTTGGCCCTCGGGGCCCGCGGCCTCGCGCACGCTCAGGGGCGGCCCCAGGACGGGCTCGCGAAAATACCCCAGATACAGGACCCCGGCCAAACCCGCCGCAAGGGCGCCGGCCGCGGCGAGCCTGGGGACCGAGAGCCAACGCGCGCGAAACCGCTCCCAAAGGCCCGGCGCCTCGAGGCGGTCCATCACCCGCACAGTGAAGTCGGCCGGCAGCGAGGGGACCTCGCGGCGTAGCGATCGCCAGCGCGCGGCGAAACCCTCGAGGCCCTCGCCCAGCCCGGGTTCTTCCCGAAGAAGCGCCGCGATTTCCTCTTCGGAGAATTCGGGTCCAAGGAGCCCGCGCAATTGCCTTTTCGCTTCTTCCGCCGTCATGGCTGTCTCTCCAATCGTTTCCTCAGCTGCGCGAGGCCCCGGGCCACGCGCATCTTGAGGTTGCTGATCCCTTCCCCGCTTCGCTCAGCCATCTCCTCGTAACTCAGGTCGCCGAAGTAGCGCAGCAGCAGGGCCTCGCGGTAGATCTGAGGGAGGCCGTCCAGGGCGCGGCGCAGGGTCTCGGCCTCGGACTCGGCGATCAGGCCCGACTCGGCGGAGGCCTCGGGGGCGGGCTGCGCGTTGAGGAAGTCGGGCTCGATGCGGGCCTCGGGACGCCGCCGCCGGCTGCGCCAGTCGTCGCGGCAGGCATTGAGGGCGATCTGGTAAATCCAGGTCGAAAACTTGGCGTCACCCCGGAACCGTTCAAGCTCGCGGTAGGCCTTGAGGAACACCTCCTGGGCCAGCTCTTCGGCCCGTTCCTTTTGTCCCAGCCAGCGGTAGACCAAGCGAAACACCCCCTGCTTGTGGCGGTCGACGATTTCGGCAAAGGCCCGCCGATCCCCTTGCCGACAGCGGCGCAGGGCCTCGAGATCCGGGTCTTGACTCGGGCTTTGCTTCCGGTTCATGCGAATCCTGAAACCTGCCTCGCTGCTGCAGATTGCGACGCCGGCGGGGCCGAGGCGTCACAGCAGGTCTTGAAAAAACATCGGAAAATAGATGCAGCTCCCTCCCGATACAACGGAAATAGGGTTTGACCCAAGTCAAGGATGGGTATAAGTAAGTAAACACTTACTTTTATGTCTGTCGCCAAGACCCAGCGTCTATCCTTTTCCGAACGGGAGGCCCGCATCCTCGAGGCCGCCGGCCGGCTTTTCTCCGAGCGCGGCTTCGTCGGCACCACCACCCGAGCCATCGCCCTCGAGTCGGGGGTGAACGAGGCCCTGCTATTCCGGCACTTCAAGACCAAGGAAGACCTCTATACCGCCCTCCTCCAAGTCAAACTGGAGGACTTCGACGCCCAGGTCGGCCGGGAGCTGCGCAAGACCCTCGATCTTCCCATCGCCGAGGGCCTGTTGGAGATTTCCAAGATCATCGTGCACAAGCACCGGGAAAACCTTTGGTTCCTCCGTGTCATGCTGTTCGCGGCCCTCGAGAGCCACCACCTGGGCCAGCTCTTCTTCAAGCAGAGGCTGCCGCTCTTGGAATTCCTACAGGAGTTTTTCCATCAAAAGATCCGCGTGAAGGAGGCGCGGGGGCTCGACCCCGCGATCCTGGCCCGGGCCTTCATCGCTATGATCCATCATTATATCCTCATCACCCTCGTCTTTAAGGCGAAGGATCACTTCCCCCTGCCCGAAGACGCAATGCTCGAGAGCTTCGTCGACATCTTCACGAAGGGGGTGCGGTCGTGAAGCGCCTCTTAATTTTGACGCTCGTCGCCCTCGGCCTGTCGGCGGCCCCTCCCTCGGACGCCGCCGAGAAGAAGATGGGAATGATGGAGTGCTATGAACTCGCCTTGGCCCGCAGCGAGCAGGTCGCGATCAGCGACCAAGAGATCGCCCGCGCCCAGACGCTCTACACCCAGGCCCTCGGCTCGGTGCTGCCCAAGCTGTCGATCAACGTCCAGGAAATCCTCCAGGACTCCTCCTCGCAGAGCGACGGCGCGGGACAGGTCGGCAGCACCTTCACTCAATTCAGCCGGCCCTCGGTGGCGGTGACGCTGAAGCAGCCCATTTTCAAGGGCTTCAAGGAATTCCGCGCCCTCAAGCTGGCGAAGGTGAACGAGTCTCAGAAGCGCCTGCTTAAGCGCAACGCCGAGCGGCTGCTCTTCCAGGACGTCGCGATCGTCTTCCTGACCATCGTGAAGATCGAGCGCGACATCGAGATCTTCCAAAAGATCATCCAGGTGGAGCGGCGCAGCATCGGGGAGCTGAAAGAGCGGGTGCGCCTGGGCAAGTCCCGAGACAGCGAGGCCGCCCTGCTGGAGACCGACATCGCGCTCAACGAAGCCGAGCTCGAGCGCAAGCGGGGCGAGCGCCAAATCGCCTACGACACCCTGGCTTTCCTGACCGGCCTGACCCCCCAGCCGCAGATCGACTACGGCTCCCCGCCCGTGCGCGACCTCAAGCCCCTTGCGGAATACGCCGCCATGGTCGAGGCCCGACCCGACGTCCAAGCCGCCCGCGACGCCGTGCAACTGGCCCGAGGCGAGGTGAAGATTCGGCAAGGCGACCTGCTGCCCCAGGCCGACGTGACCGCCAACTATTACCCGTACCGCGCCGGTTTCCAGCGCGACATCAAATGGGACGCGACTTTCAACGTTGGGATCCCGGTGTTCAACTGGGAGACGGTGGGCCAGATCCGCGAGGCCAAGACCCTGGCCAAGCAGGCCCAGCTTCAGGAAGAGCTCACGCGCCGCAGCGCCGGCACCGAGGTTCGGAAGTCCTACGACGGCTACGTCTCCTCGCGGAACCAATTTCAAAAATTCCAGAGCGCGTCCGAAAAGGCCCGGATCAGCTATAACCTGCAGGCCAAAGATTTCACCGACAGCCTGATCAACACCCTCGACCTGCTGCAGTCTCAGCAGACCTGGCTGGACGCCCTCCGCCAGCGCAACACGGCCGAGGTGCAGACCTGGCTGGATTGGCTGGCCCTCCAGGTCACCGCGGGAGCGATGCCATGAATTTAGCCGACATCTCCATCAAAAACCCCGTCTTCGCCTGGATGCTGATGGTCGGTCTCATCCTGTTCGGCGCGATCAGCTTGTCGCGTATGGGCATCAGCGAGATGCCCGACGTGGACTTCCCCGTCGTCAACATCTCCGTCACCTACGAGGGGGCCGCGCCGGAGATCATGGAGTCGGACGTCGTCGACATCATCGAGGACGCCGTGCTCTCGATCCAGGGCATCCGCAACATCACCTCCTCCTCCCGGCAGGAGGAAGCCAACATCACGATCGAGTTCGAATTGAACCGCGACATCGACGTCGCCCTGCAGGAGGTGCAGACCAAGATCGCCCAGGCGCAGAACCGGCTGCCCACCGACATCGACCCGCCGATCGTGACCAAGACCAACCCGGAAGACCAGCCCATCATGTGGATCTCGCTTTCGGGGGACAAGCCGCTGCGTTTCCTGATGGAATACGCCCGCGACCAGCTCAAGGACAAGATGCAGACGGTGAGCGGCGTCGGCGAGGTCCTGCTGAGCGGCTTCGTCGAGCCCAACCTGCGCATCTGGATCGACCCCAAGAAACTGGACGCCTGGGAGCTGACCGTCCAGGACGTGATCGACGCTGTCCAGAGCGAGCACCGCGAGATCCCGGCCGGCCGCATCGAGACCCAGGAGAAGGAATACAACCTGCGCTCGATGGGCGAGGTCTTCACTCCCGAGGAGTTCGGCAACATCGTCATCCGCACCCGCGGCGGCCAGCCCATCTACAAGCCGATCTACATGCGCGACGTCGCCCGGGTCGAGGCCGGCCTGGACGACATCCGCCGGATCAGCCGCACCAACGGCCTGACCGCCGTCGGCCTGGGGATCAAGAAGCAGCGCGGCTCCAACGCCGTGGCCGTCGCCGACGCGGTGAAAAAGAAAATGGACGAGATCCGCCCCACCCTCCCCGAGGGCCTCAAGCTGGCGGTGAACTTCGACTCGACGCGCTTCATCAAGCAGACCGTCAACGACCTGCAGCACGAGCTGGTCCTGGCGGCCATCCTGACGGCGATCGTCTGCCTGCTCTTTCTGGCCTCCTTCACCTCGACCTTCAACATCCTGCTGGCGATCCCCGTCTCGATCGTCGGCAGCTTCACTTTCCTCTATTTCGCGGGCTTCACGATCAACAACTTCACGATGCTCGGCCTGATCCTGGCGATCGGCATCGTGGTCGACGACGCGATCATGATTTTGGAGAACATCGTCCGCCACCAGGAGATGGGCAAGACTCCGATGCAGGCGGCCAAGGACGGCGCGCGCGAGATCACCGGCGCGGCGGTGGCGGCGACGCTCGCAATCATCGCGATCTTCATCCCGGTCATCTTCATGAAGGGGATCATCGGGAAGTTCTTCTTCCAGTTCGGCGTCACCATGGCAGTCGCGGTCGGACTCTCGCTGATCGAGGCCCTGACGCTGACCCCGATGCGGCTCTCCTACATGAAGGTCAAGCACGGCGACCAAAACCGCTTCGGCCGCGCGGTCGACGGCGTCTTCGGCGGCCTGATCCGCGTCTACGAGAGGGTCCTGAGATTCGGCCTGAACTGGCGCTGGTCGGTGATCTTGGTGTCGGTCGCCCTCTTCGCCGCCTCCTTCCTGGTGCTGCCGAAGGTCAAGAAGGAGTTCGTCCCCGCCCAAGACCAGAGCATGTTCTTGATCCGCCTGCAGACCCCGCTGGGCTCCTCGCTGGCCTACACCGACGGCATGATGAAACAGGCCGAGGCGATGATCTCCAAGCACCCCGAGGTGGTGCGTTATTTCGCCGCGGTCGGCGGCTTCGGCGGCGGCGAGGTCAACACCGGCATCGTCTTCGTCACCCTCAAGGACCCCAAGGAGCGGCCCATCGACCCGAAGCTGGGGCGCCCGCTGAAGCAATCCGACTTGATGTCCCGGGTCCGCGAGGAGCTGAACACCCTCCCCGACCTGAAGGTGGTCATCCAAGACCTCTCCACCCGCGGCTTCACCGCCCAGCGCGGATTTCCGGTCGAGTTCACCGTGCGCGGTCCCGATTGGGAAAAACTCACCCAGGTCTCGGAAGACCTGATGAAGAAGATGAAGGGCAACCCCTACTTCGTCGACGTCGACACCGATTACCAATTCGGCCAGCCCGAGATCCAGATCACGCCCAACCGCGACGCCGCCCAGGCGCGGCAGGTCAGCGTGGAGGACATCGGGCGTGTCATCAATGCGATGATCGGCGGCGCCAAGACGGGCAAGTTCACCGAAGCGGGCCACCGCAACGACATCCGGGTGCGCCTGGAAGAGGACGCGCGGCAGAGCTCGAAGGACATCGACCGGCTTTACGTGCGCAACCAGCGCGGCGAGCTGGTCAAGCTGAGCGACGTGGTGACGATCAAGCAGCGCGAGACCCTGAAGAGCATCACCCGCAAGGACCGCGAGCGCGCCATCGGCATCTTCGCCAACGTCGGCCCGGGCAAATCGCAGGACGAGGCGCTCAAAGAGGTCGACAAGCTCGCCAAAGAGGCCCTGCCCGCCGGCTACCGCACGGTGTTGAGCGGCTCGGCCGAGACCTTCAAGGAGTCCTTCCAGAGCCTCCTCTTCGTTTTGGTCCTGGGCATCATCGTGGCCTACATGGTGCTCGGCAGCCAGTACAACAGCTTCATCCATCCCTTCACGGTCTTGCTGGCCCTGCCCTTCAGCGTCTCCGGCGCCTGGCTGGCCCTCTACCTGACGAACCAATCGCTGAATATTTACAGCTTCATCGGCGTGATCTTGCTGATGGGCATCGTCAAGAAGAACTCGATCCTGCTGGTCGACTTCACCAACCAGCGCCGCGAGGCCGGCCTGGACAAGACGGCGGCCCTGCTCTCGGCCTGCCCGCAGCGCCTGCGGCCGGTCCTGATGACCTCCTTCGCGACCCTGGCCGCGGCCGTGCCTCCGGCCTTAGGACTGGGCGCCGGTTCGGAGACCCGCGTCCCGATGGCGACGGTCATCATCGGCGGCGTCTTCATCTCGACCCTGCTCACCCTCTTCGTGGTGCCCTGCGCCTACAGCCTGTTGGCGTGGCTGGAGCGGAAGAAGTACCACGTCGAGGAGCTGGAGGAGGCGCCGGAGGCGGCGTGGGAAGACGAGGAGAAGCGGGCCCGGGCTTGATCCGCCGTTTAGTAAATCTGAGGTTATTTGCCCATCTTCGGCAAAATACTGGCGCGATTAAATATTGAGGATCGCGGAGAGTGAAACAAGGCCCCGGGGCTATTTCTTTTTCAAGGTAATTTCCATGCCGAACACCCCGCCGCCGACCTTGGCGACGGTGTCGACGGGCGGCACCGTGAGCGGCGCGGCGACGACGAGCTTCATCTCGCCGGCGTCGTTCAAGGGCGAACCCTCGAAGCTGATCGTGCCGCCGACCACCTTGGGCGCCTTCGAGCTGTCGATCGTGACGGTCCCGGTGGTGAGGGTGAGATCGCTGAGGTTGACGACGTTCGATCCCGAGAAGGCCACGCCCTCGAAGGTAAGCACGCCGTCGTCGCCGAAGGGGGCCTCACCGGTCTCTTCGGCCAGCTTGATCTCCAGCTCGGTGAGCGGGGAGCCTGCCGGCAGCGGGAAGGTGATCTTGGGCCAATTTTCCGGAAGGACCTTCACCTTGCCGCCCTCGACCTCGCTCAGCTTCAGCGTGCCGCTCACGGCGGTGGCGACATCCAGGTCGGTGACGACGTTGGAGCCGTTGTCCTGATGGCTCAACGTGGTCTTGACGGCGGTGACTTCAAATTCTTGTCCGGTGCCACCGTCGGTCGTGCAGCCCGGCGCCGCGGTCGCGGCCTTGCCGCGCAGCTCGATCTGCATCACGCCCAGCTTGGGCCCGTTGAGGACGATGTCGAGGTAGGTGTTGTGGAAGGTCTCGGCCTTGGTGATGACCTTGGGCGTGTAGCTGACCTTCACGGTCATGACCCCGCCCGGCGGCAGGATCATCTCGGTCACCATATTATTGACCGCTTGTTTGACGACGTTGCCGACCGTCACCTCTTCCACCTTGAAAAACTGAAAGTAGGTCTCGCCCTCTTCCAGGGTCTCGGGGCGAATGCCTTCCTTGTCGAAATCATTGGTGCCGAACTCGAAGTGCACGCCCTGCACCCGTTGGGGCTCTTCGGAATCGTTGTTGCGGATTTGGATGGTCTTTTCGGCCTTCACGCAGGCCGTGGTCTCGAAATTGGCGACGGCCACGATGCCGCTGATCTGCGGCGCCCCGCCCCCGCAGGCGGCCAAGGCCGCGAGCCCTAGAAAAATCAGGAAGAATTTCAGCAGATTCCGCTTCACAACACACCCCTCAAAATCGCAAGATACCCCCACGGCAACCCTTCTTCTTTGGGTATCGGCGGGAGATCATAAATGTTGTGGGAATTCAAGAACTTGATGACGAGGCGCGTCAGGTGCGGCGGGCGGACGGCGGCGATCGGACTACTCTTGGCGTGGGCCCTGATCCCTTCCCCCTCGCCGGCCCAGTCCTACCCTCGGGGCGACGGGCAGGTCCGCCTCTTTAACTATCACTTGAATGAATTCGCCGAGATCCGCTTTCGCGATGGCGAAAAGATACTCCCGGAAGGACTGAGCCAGGTCAACGCCCTGCTCCGCTCCCGCGACAATTCCGCGCAGGCCCCCATCGACCCGAGACTCTTGGACTTGGCCGACCACCTCCAAGACCACTTCCAGGCGGACACCGTCGAGATCATCTCAGGCTACCGCCGTAAAGAATTCAACGAGAGCCTCCTCAAGAGCGGCCGGGCGGTGA
The DNA here is from genome assembly GCA_020853015.1 of Deltaproteobacteria bacterium. GTDB lineage: Bacteria > UBA10199 > UBA10199 > DSSB01 > DSSB01 > DSSB01. The sequence goes on along the minus strand of JADYZQ010000128.1, from coordinate 5,125 downwards.
GCCCCGTCAGCCTCCATACGAAAGGCCAGGCCCTCGACATCCACATCGACGAGGTCCGCGAGGAGACCCTGCGCGATTATCTGCAGGGCTTGGGACTAGGCGGCGTCGGCTACTACGGCCCCATGGACTTCATCCACATCGACGTAGGGCCGGTGCGCCGCTGGGGCGAAGGCGCCGGGACGCGCAAATTGGTGGGCGTCCTGCGGCCCGAGACCCCGGTGCAACTGACCAGCGACAAGAACGACTACCTGCCCGGCGAGACCCTCCTCTTCACCTGGACGCTCCCCGAGGGCCTCTCCCCCGACCGGGTGCAGGGTCTTAGGCTCGAGCTGTTCCGGCGCGGGAAATGGATCGCCTGCCCGGTCGCCGAAACCGGAACCCAGGAATTCCGCCTCCCGGCCGCCAGCCTGCAATGCGAGGGTGCCGGCCAGGGGCCCAGTTACGGCAAATTCCGCTGGGTCTTCCAGCTGCCGGGGGACCCCGCCCCCCTCTCCTCCAACGAGTTCTACCTGAAAAAACTCTAGCTCTGACGCGGCGTTCCATTCCTTTTCTCACAACCTTCTCGAGCGGCCCGCGACAAGGCCTTGTTCCACCCTAAGCAGTACCTAGAAAGCGGTTTTTCGAGCGAGGTAAGAGTGACGATCGGCTTTCCAAGGACGGCGCCGGGACCGGAGGGGCTTTTCGGGCACGGGGCCGCCGCCACGCCTGCGGGCAAGGCTTCCGCTGAGACGGATTTCGGCGTCCAGCGCGGGCGGATCCTCGCGCAGCTGGAGGGGCGCTCGCGCGGCGGCCTCTCCCAAACGGATCGCCGAGAACTGGCGGCGCTGCGGGCGGAGACGGATCCCAGTCTTTTTTTTGAATCCCTGTTAAATTTTGGCATCCGGCAGGAGCGGAACGGTCGCTTGGAATCGGCCGTCGAGGTTTTTGCCGTAATCGTAGGGGCCGTTCGCGAAGGGCCCCTGCAGCGTCGCGCAGAAAGAGAACTCGACGCTTTGCTCGGCCGCGGCGCCTTCGGCCCCCGCGCCGAGTTCCTCCTCCGCAACCTCGCCCACCAAGCCAGCGAGCCCGGCGCCCTCTTCGCCATGGGCGCGGCGGGCGCGGTGTACCGCGTGACGCGGCTGGCGACCTTGTCGCGGCTCGCGGGGGCCTCCAGCCCGGGCCTCTTCACGCGGGTCTTGGGCGCGGGCCGCTTTGCTTCGCTCGCGGGCTTTGCCGCCGAGGCGCCGGCCTTCGTCATCGCGGGGCGCTTGGCGGGTGCCACGCTGGGACATCGGCAGGAGGGAAACGCCTCGGCCTGGGGGCGGGATATTGCTTCGAGTTACCTATTGTTAGGTGCCTTGCGTTTGGGGGGATGGGCCAGCGGGGCGAGCTATCGCAATATCGCGGGGTCCGTAGGGGCCGTTCGCGAAGGGCCCCTACAGGCATTGTTCCAGCAAACGGGGATGCTGTCCGGCATCCTCCTCGGACATACGCTCGAGCAATACGCCGGCCTCCGCCCCGCTCACGACGGCGCCACGACCCTGGTCGATTCCCTCGCGCTGCTGCTGCAATTCCACGTCGCGGGAAATCTCACCCGCCACGCCTTCGGCCCGCGCTTCGCCGCCTGGGAACGGGGCCTCGACGCGCAAGCGGGGCTGTTGGCGCGCCTCCCCCGTCCGCCCCGCCCCGGCCTCCTCGAACTCGCGCCGCAAGGCGCCCTCGCAGGCATGAGACCCGCAGCGGATCGCGGTTCGCAGGTCGGGGAATGGACGAGTTTCGCGATGTCGGCCTCCGGGCGGGGCCGGGGGGGCGGCAAGGAACCTCTCTTGCCGAACGACTCGCCGGCGAATACCAACGGTGTCGCGATCCTCGAGGTCCCGCGCACGACGGTGCCCGCAGACCGGCTGCGCGCCCTGCCCCGCGGCGGCGTGATGGTCCAAACCTCGCAGGGCTGGCTGCAGCTCGGAGTCCCGATGTGGACGAATAAGGACGCCTTCGAGATCTTCCTCCAGGCCGGCGGCGGACGCTTGCAGCGCGAGGAAGTCAAGCGGCTCTTGCCCACCCTCTACGTCTTCGACCTGGACTACGTCGCGCGCCACGACGGGCTCTTGCCCGCCGACTTCATGCAATACATGTACTTCGTCACGCGGGGCCTCGAGACGACCCTGGTGACGCAGGACGCGCCGACCGCGCGGCGGCTGCGGGAATTCCTCGACCTCTCCTACCTGGGCCCCCGCGAAACCGACCTCACCGAGCAGGTCCTGCGCGAATACGCCCCGGGCGCCGCCGCGCCGCCGCGCATGGGCGAGGAGATCCGTCGCGGCTTCCCCGCGGCCGAGCCCGAGGCGCTACGAAAGATCGAACACCTTAACGAGGCCGGGGAATTCGCCTGGGGCGAGGTCGTGGTGAGAAAATTGAATACGGGCCGCTACGAGATCCTGGACGGCGGCGCCTCCCTGGGCGTCGTCGACCTCTCGAGCTTCCCGCTGCCCTCGCCCCCCGCCGCGCCGCGGCCGGAGCCCGCGGCCCGCGACGCCCGGCGCCGCGTCCTGAACGAGGGGCGCCCGGCCCTTTGGCCGATCGGCACCGGCCACGGCTTCACGCCCCGCGAGGAGACCAGCGGCTTCATGATCTGGAATCGCGGCAAGACGGTGATCGTCGACCCGCCCTCGAGCACCTTGGAGTATTTCCGCGCCATGCGGCTGCCCTTGTCCTCGATCGACGGCGTCCTGCTGACCCACGGCCACACCGACCACTACGGCAACGCCGTCCCCCAGCTGCGCGCCGCCCTGCCCGAGCTGAAATTTTACACCACCCCGACCATCTTCCGGATGCTGCAGCGGCAATACGCCCAGGCCTTGGGCGAGCTGGGCGGAGAGTGGAGCTTCTCGCCGATCTACCCGCAGAGCTTTTCCGAGGTCCTGGGCCTGCACCTGCGGCCCGAATATTCCTTCCATCCCGTCCCGACGATCGGCTTCGAAATCTACGACCGGCCCGATGCCCGGCGCGGCCGCCTGGTGGTTTCCTTCACCGGGGACACCTTCGCCGACCACGTCGACATCTGGCGGCACACGCAGGCCCAGGCGCTCGAGCCGCCCCTGCTCAGCGTGGGCCGCGCGCAGCAGATCCTGCGCCACAACGCCCTGCTGATGGCCTCGAAGGGGCAGCGCCCGCCGCCGGTTTTTTTGATCGAAGGCGGCGTCCCGCCGATCCACATCCCGCCCGCGCGCACCCGCGAGCTGCTGGACCAGGCGGAGGCCTTGGGCGTCGACACCTCGCGCGTGCGTGTCTACCACGTGGCGGCGGAGGCGGCCGCGGGGGCGCGGGTGCCTAAGTGGGTCGCGGGGGAGGCGGGCTTCTTCGATCTCTCGGAGTATTTTCGGGGAAGGCGCCGGTAGAAGAATTTCGGTGCGTCCGGCGCGGGGCGCGGAGGGTGTTCCCCTCCGGCTTTTTCGAAACTCGCGATTTATTAGATGGTCGTGCCAAGCATCCAGTTGGTACTTATGAGAGTGACTCATTAAGGACGCTCGAACAGTCGGAAAAGCCTCCGAGGAACACCCTCCGCGCCCCGCACCGGACGATCTATTTTAGGCTTTATTAAACGATCAGCAGCCCAGATGCCGCGAGATCACGATCCGCTGCACTTCACTGCTGCCCTCGCCGATCTCGAGGAGCTTTTGGTCGCGGAAGAACTTCGCGACGGGGTATTCTTCCATCAGTCCGTAGCCGCCGTAGATCTGGACCGCGTGGTTGACGACGCGGTTCATCACTTCCGAGGCGTAGAGCTTGGCCATGGCGGCTTCTTTGCCGAAGGGACGGCCTTGGTCCTTGAGCCAGCAGGCCTTGTAGAGCAGGTTGCGGGCCGCTTCGATCTCCATCGCCATGTCGGCCAACTTGAAGGCGATCGCCTGGTGCTTGCAGATCGGGACGCCGAAGGTCTTGCGGACCTTGGCGTAGTCGAGCGCGGCCTCGAAGGCGCCCTGGGCCCCGCCGACGCCCATCGCGGCGATGCCGAGGCGGCCGTGGTCGAGAGTCGAAAGCATCATCTTGAACCCTTCGCCGCGCTTGCCGAGCAGGTTGCCCTCGGGGACCTTCACGTCCTCGAAATAGAGTTCTGCCGTGTTGGAGCTGCGCCAGACCAGCTTCTTGTGCATCTCGCGGGCGGTGTAGCCCGGCGTGCCCTGCTCGACGATGATGCAGCTGATCTCTTTCTTTCCGTCGCCATCCCTCCCGGTCACGGCCTGAACGGTAACGCCAGCGGTAATCGGATTGGCGGCATTGGTGATGAAGATCTTGCTGCCGTTGATGACCCATTGGCCGTTTTCGAGGCGCGCGTTGGTCTTGCTGTTGCCGGCGTCGCTGCCCGCGTCGGGCTCGGTCAGGCCGAAGCCCCAGAGCTTCTCGCCGCTGCAAAGTTCGGGGAGGTATTTCTTCTTCTGCTCCTCGGTGCCCCAGCGGTAGATCGGCAGGATGCCCAAGGTATTTTCGGCGGCGACCGTCGCGGCCTGGCAGCCGTCGACGCGGGCGATCTCTTCCACGGCGATGCAATAGGAAAGGTAATCCAGCCCCTGCCCGCCCCATTTCGGATCGACCGTCATGCCGAACATGCCGAGTTGCCCCATTTTTTTGGTCAGCTCGACGCTGAATTCTTCTTTCTCATCGAGCTTCTGGCGGACAGGCTTGATTTCCTTCTCGGCGAAATCGCGGATGGTCTTGCGAAGCATGTCTTGTTCGGGGGTGAGGTCGTAATTGAGCATTTTTCTCTCCGAATGAGTAAATCCAAAATTTTCAAAAACAAAAAATCCGAATAGACCGCCTGGCGCACCTTATTGGGTGCGTCAAGCACGCCATTACAATTGTTTACAAGGGACGATCAAGGGCTATTTAAGTATCAAGTTCTCGAGGCCCTTTTCCTTCAAGTACTCCGGATAAAGGTCGTAGGCGGGCTTGATGGCGGGCAGCAGTTTCAAGATCTTGGGAATGGGCCCCTTCGCCACCATCTCGCGCCGGGTCAGCGCAGCGATCAGGTTGACCTTGCCGTGCCAAAAGCGGTGGGCGACGTCGGCCTTCATGCTCATCTGCACCTCGGGCTTGAAGGCCGCGTCGTTGAAGAGCAGCTTCACGGGATTCTGCGCGGTGTCGGCGG
>JADYZQ010000127.1 GCA_020853015.1 Deltaproteobacteria bacterium | reverse complement strand
TGGCCTCAAACTACAACACCCGGCCGCGCGCCTGCGAGGTACTGGTGAAGGGAAATAAATTCTACGTGATCCGCAAGCGCGAGAGCTACGCCGACCTGGTGCGCGGCGAGTCGATCCCCGCGGAGCTGAAAAAGAGGAAATCGGCCTAGATGAAACTCCCCTTCACCAAGATGCACGGCCTCGGCAACGACTTCATCGTCGTCAACTGCCTCGAGGAGAATTGCCCCGACCTGGCCAAGCACGCGGCCAAGCTCTGCGACCGCCGCTTCGGAATCGGTTGCGACCAGATGCTGGTGATCCGCCCCTCCGAACGGGCCGATTTCAAGATGGATATCTATAACAACGACGGCGGGCAGGTCGAGATGTGCGGCAACGGGATCCGCTGCGTGGCCAAGTACCTAGTCGACCACGGCGCCACCAGCAAGGACGAGCTGGCGATCGAGACCCTGGCCGGCATCATCCGGCCGCGCCTGGTGGGCGACTTGGTCGAGGTCGACATGGGCGAACCCATCCTCGAGGGGAAGGACATCCCGACCACCCTGGAGGGGAAAATCCTCAACCGCCCCCTGGCCGTGGACGGACACAGCTTCGACATCACCTGCGTGAGCATGGGCAATCCCCACTGCGTGATCTTCGTCGACGACGTGGCCCAGGCCCCCGTGACCACCCTTGGTCCGCTGATCGAGCGGCATCCCCTCTTTCCCAAGCGCACCAACGTCGAGTTCATCCAAGTCCTAGGCCCCGCCGAGCTGAAGATGCGCGTCTGGGAGCGCGGCGCCGGCGAGACCCTGGCCTGCGGCACCGGCGCCTGCGGGGCCTTGGTGGCCGCCGTGATCACCGGCCGGACCCAGCGCGAGGCCGTCCTGCACCTCAAGGGCGGCGACCTTAAGATCCGCTGGAGCGAGAAAAATAACCGGGTCTACATGACGGGCCCGGGGGAAGAAGTCTTTACGGGAAGCATCGAATTGGGTTAAGGCCTTCCCGAGGTGAAACCATGTTTGAAGGCTCCGGCGTCGCCCTGGTCACCCCCTTCCGCGACGGCAAAATCGACGAAAAAGCCCTCATCGCGCTGATCGACGAGCAGATCGCCGCCGGCACCAAGGTCCTGGTGCCCTGCGGAACGACGGGCGAGTCCGCCACCTTGAGCCACGAAGAACACGACCAGGTCATCGACATCACGGTCGCCGCCGCCAAGGGCCGCGCCAAGGTCCTGGCCGGCGCGGGCTCCAACTCCACGGCCGAGGCCATCCGCCTCACCCAGCACGCCAAGAAGTCCGGCGCCGACGGCACCCTGCACATCTGCCCCTATTACAACCGCCCGAGCCAGGAAGGCCTCTACCGGCACTTCGAGGCCGTCGCGCGGGCCACGGATTTTCCGCTGGTGCTCTACAACATCCCGGGCCGCACCGGGGTGAACATGCTCCCCAAGACCGTCGCGCGCCTGGCCAAGATCGACGGCATCGTCGGCATCAAAGAGGCCAGCGGCAACCTGGGCCAGGTCAGCGACATCGTCGAGCAGTGTCCGCCGGATTTCGCGGTGCTCTCGGGCGAGGACGCCCTTACCTTCCCCATGATCGCCCTCGGCGCCAAGGGCGCGATCTCGGTGACGGCCAACGTCCTGCCCAAGCTCTGCGCCGAGATGTTCGCGGCCGCAGAACGCGGCGACTTCGGCCGCGCCCGACAGATCCATTACGAACTCGCCGCGATGAACCGCGCCCTCTTCGTCGAGACCAACCCGGTCCCCGTCAAGGCGGCCTTGGGGCTCATGAAGAAGATCTCACCGGAGGTCCGCCTGCCCCTGGCGCCCCTGGCCAAGGAAAGCCTGGAAGAGCTGCAAAGGGTCCTCCAATCCTATCGCCTGTTATGATGAAAAGGATCGCCCTCCTTTTTAGCCTTGCCCTGATATCCGGCCCGCTCCGGGCGCAGATCCTCGAGCAGAGCTTCACCGACTCGGAGGCCGGCTTCAAGATCTCCACGCCCGGCGGCCAATGGGCCTTCGTGCCCCGCGGGATCGACCCCGGCCCGGTCCGGCTCACTATCCGCTACGAGGCCCCGGTCCATCAATTCGTCCCCAACGTCACGGTCCGCGTCCAGGAGTTGGACGAGCCCAAGACCAAGCTGGAGGCCTTCCTCAAACAGGACCTGGCCGCCCTGCCCGAATCCATCGAGGTGGTCGAAAAGAAAAAGCTCCCCCTCCCCGGCCGGGAAGGCTATCATGTCTTGCTGCACGACAAGGCCTCGCGGGTGGTCTTCCACCAGCGGGTCCTCGTCGCGAAGGGGCGCAGCTATGTATTGACTTGCAGCGCCAACGCCGAGAGCTATACTCGAATGCGGAAAGACTGCCAAAAGATCCTCGATTCCTTCGAATTGCTGTAAAGGACGCAAGCATGACTCGAATCATCGTCACGGGCGTCGCGGGCCGCATGGGCAGCCGCATCGCCGACATCGTCCGGCAAGGCGGCGGGCTCACCCTGGGGGGCGCCACCGAATCGCCGGGCTCTTTCGCCGTCGGCACCCTGCTGCCCGAGGGCCACCAGGTGGTCGACGACCTGGCCAAAAACATCGAGCACGCCGACGTCGTCATCGACTTCACCTCGCCCAAGGCCACCCTGCGCCACGCCGAGATCTGCGCGCAGCACGACAAGGCCCTGGTCGTGGGCACCACGGGCTTCGGTCCCGAAGAGCGCGAGAAGCTGCTGCCTCTGTTGAAAAAGATCCCTTCCGTCTTCTCCTCCAACATGAGCATCGGAATGAACGTGATGTTCAAGACCGCGGCCCGGATGGCGGCCCTGCTCGGCGAGGACTACGACATCGAGATTTTCGAGGCCCATCACCGCCACAAAAAAGACGCGCCCAGCGGCACGGCCCTGACGCTGGCCGAAGAGATCGCGGCCGCCGTCGGCAGCGACCTCGCCAAGGTCGCGCGCTACGAGCGGCACGGCCAAATCGGCGCCCGCGCCCCGCGCGAAATCGGCATCCAGACGCTGCGCGGCGGGGACATCGTGGGCGACCACACGGTTTATTTCGCGGGCGAGGGCGAGCGCCTCGAGATCACGCACCGCGCGACCAGCCGCGACAACTTCGCCCGCGGCGCGGTCCTGGCGGCGAAATGGGTCGCCGCCAAGTCTCCCGGGGTCTACACGATGTTCGACGTATTGGGGTTGGAATGAAGCTGATCCGATTCGAGCGCGACGA
>JADYZQ010000126.1 GCA_020853015.1 Deltaproteobacteria bacterium | reverse complement strand
GGGTCGCTCTCGCGCTCGGCGGTCTCGAAGGCCAGGAAGATGCGGCGCCGGATCTCGAGGGCGTCCTCGACGGTCTTAAGCGGGGGCGCCAGCGGCTCCCACTCGGGGTGGCCGAAGTAGTGGTGGCCGGCGCCGGTCGCGACGACCAGGTAGTCGTAGTCCAGCTCGCCGTCGCTCAAATAAACCTTTTGAGCCTTGGGGTCGAGGTCTTCGATCTCGGCGCTGAGCACTTGCGTATTGCGGCTGCGCTTGAGGATGGCGCGCAGGGGCGAGGCGATGTCCCCCGGCGATAAGCCGCCCGTGGCGACCTGGTAGAGCAAGGGCTGGAAGAGGTGGAAGTTGCGGCGGTCGACCAGCGTCACGTCGACGGGGGCGCGCCTCAAGGCCTGGGCGGCGTAGAGACCGCCGAAGCCTCCCCCGAGGATGAGGACCTTCGGCCGGGTATTTTTTTCCTGTTGGTGCATATCCCGACAATATTGTAGGGAAACGGGCCATGAAGAAAGCGAAAAAGCAGCGCCTGGCCCTGATCGCCCACGACGGGAAAAAGGCCGAGATGGTCGGCTTCGTCAAGGACAACCTGAGGCAGATCCAAAAATTCCAGATCGTCGCCACCGGCACCACGGGCCGCTACCTCGAGCAGGCCGGCCTCAAGGTCGAAAAGATGGAGAGTGGCCCCAAGGGCGGCGACGCCCAGATCGCCGCGATGATGGTCGAGGACGGCCTGGATGGCGTGATCTTCCTGCGCGACCCCTTGGGCATCCACCCCCACGAGCCCGACATCTTCATGCTGCTGCGCCTGGCCGACGTGCACAACGTCCCTTTGGCCACCAACCTCGCCACAGCTAAAATCCTCATCCGGGGGATTTAACCCGTGGAGGAAGTCCAAAAGACCTTTCGCGAGATCGCCGAGCGCTACGACCGCTACCGGCGTAAGCTCATTCCCTGCTTCGACGGCTTCTACGCAAGCGTCGTCTCGATGGCGCCATTTCCGCCGGAGGGTGAATTCCGCGTCCTCGATCTGGGCGCTGGGACGGGACTGTTGACGCAGTTCCTTCGCGAACGCTTTCCCAAGGCGCGCTACACCCTGATCGACTTCACCGCCGAGATGCTCGACAAGGCCCGGCAGCGCTTCGCGGAGGCGGAGGGGATGCGCTACCTCGTCGCCGACTACGCCGGTGCGGAGTGGGAGGGGCCCTATGACCTGATCGTCTCCTCGCTCTCCATTCATCACTTGAGCGACGCGGCGAAGCGCGGGCTCTACCGCAAGGTTTTCGCGAATTTGGCCCCTTCCGGCTGCTTTCTCAACGCCGAGTTCGTCCGCGCCGCCGACCCGCAGGTGCAGGCGCGCTACTGGGAGCTGTGGATCCAAGGCATGCGCGACGCGGGCCTGACCGAGGCGGAGGTCGCGCAGGCCCTCGAGCGCACTTCCATCGACATTCTCGCGACGGTCGAGGAACAATTGGCCTGGCTTAGCGAGGCGGGTTTTTCCCAAGTCGACTGTCACTTCAAGGACAAGCTCTTCGCGGTCTTCGGCGGGCGCCGCTCTTAGCCCTTCTGGCGCCGCGCCCAAAGCAGGAGGGCGAATCCGGATACAAAGAGGAGGATGCTGGGGAGCAGGGTCTTGCGCGAGACCTCCGACTCCGAGAGGGGCACGCCCGCGCCGCGATGGAATTCCTCGAAGCTCGCGACCACCTGGTAGGCGGGCAGCAGCGGCAGGACCACCGCGACCGAGGCGATAATGCCGAAGAGCAAGCCAAGCCAAGGCAGTTTCGGGTGCAGGGCGCCCAGGTGGGGCGCGGCGAGGAAGCCGGCTAAAAAGAGAAAGTAATAGAGAATGAGGGCGTAGACCACCAGCCAAGGAGGGACGCTCTTGGCGGGAATCAAGTACATGAACATCCAATCGGGCGCCAGAAAGTAGCCGTAGGCGGCGAGGGCGATGAAGCCCAGGGCCAGATAGGAACCCGCCCAAAAGGCGCGGGTCTTGAATACACTCCCGCCCCAGCCCTTGGGGAGGAAGAGGGCGCTCAAAAAGCCGATGCTCAACAGAACCGGTTCATCGATGATAAATGTCTTAATCACCTCCTATTCGCCCGCTCGAAGTAAATTCGAGCGGGCTAAGGCCCAGGGGGAGCAAGCAGGCAAACCGGCCACGTTGTGGCCGGGCAAACTGCGCGATAGTACGATAGCCCCTATCCGAGCTTGCTCAGCCCCCCCTTCAACCCCCATCGGTCAAGGTGGGTATGTTTGTATTAGGCCTTGTTCAGCCATCCAATGCAAGGTTTCGTGCAGGCCCTCCCGGCTGTCGGGGTACTGGAAGCGAAATCCCAGTCCCTTCAACTTCTCGTTCGAGTACCAAAAGTCCGCGCCCAGCATGAAGATCGTGTCCCTTTCCAGGTTGGGGCGGCGACGCGCGAGGCGCTTCGCGTAAAAGTTTTCCAGGGTCGCCGCGGCCAGCGCGAGGCCGCGCAGCAGGCCGGGCGGGACCGGGGGCAGGGTCGCGAAAGGTTTTTCCAGCAGCTCGGAGAGCATCCGGAAAAATTCCACGTTGGTATAGGGCCGGTCGTCCGCGAGGTGGTAGGCCTCGCCGGCGGCCTCGGGGCGCTCGGCGAGGAAGAGGGCCGCGCGGCAGACGTCCGCCGCGTGGACCAGCGGCATGCGGCCGAGAAAATTTTTGGGGATGCGGATCTTCTTCATCGCCGCCATCTGCGCCAGCATGCGGCCCATGCCGTAGACCGCGCGCGGTCCGTAGACGCCGGTGGGGCGCAGGCAGGTGTAGGAGATTTTTCTTTCGACAAAGTGGCGCTGCGCCAGGATCTCTTGCTCCCATTTCGATTGCAGGTAGGCGTTGGGCGGGCGCTTGGGGGAGTCTTCCCGCAGCGGGAGCTCGCCGGGCTTGGGGCGGCCGTAGATCCCGCCCGCCCCCCAGAGGATCAGCCGTTCCGCGCCGCCCTTCGCGCTTAGGGTCTCCAGCAGGCTGCGCGTCGCCCCGACGTTGACGCGAAACAAGGCCTCGCGCGGGGCGCTGTAGTCGAAGAGGCCGGCGATGTGGAAGACCCAATCGATGCCTTCCAGCAGAGGTTTCCAGTTATCGGCGATGCATAAGTCGGCGCACCGGTAGTCGATGCCCAGTCGCCGCAGCAGGCCGGGATAGCGTCCGGCCTTTGGTTCGTCTTCTCCGTCGGCGGGGATAAGGTCGGTCGCGCGTACCCGATGCCCGTCGCGGACCAGGGTCTCGACCATGTACGAGCCCATGAATCCGGCGGCGCCGGTGACGAGGCAGTGCCTCGGCCGTGGCGGGGGCGAGGGGGCGCTCATGGACCCGGATTATGGGCGATCGATTTCGATGCGGATAGCCTTATTTTCCACCGGCCGCCGGCGATGGACCTCCAGGCCCCAGCGGTCGGTCCCGACCAGGACCGCCGCGAGGGTGGCGGAGCTCTCCTCCGGGCGATCGGCCTCGCGCCATAGGGCCCAGGGAAGGCTTTGGCGGTCGGAGAGGATGCGGCGCGCCAGACCGCGGGCTTGTTCCGGCGTCGGGGGCCCGGCGGCGAAGCGCGGCGCGGCCTCCCGTAGCAACTGTTGGGCGCGACGCAGGCGCGCGACGGATGAGGGCAGGCCTCGCGGCACTAAGCGTCGCAAGGTCGCGGCGAGGTAGTGGTTGCTGTGACAGGCTGGCAGGAGAGGGCGTCGCAGGGCGGTGTGCCGAGCCGTCAGCTCGATGCCGAGATAGCGCGAACCCTGCGCCAGATGGATGGCCTGGCCGAAGGCACGCCGCGATCCGCTGAGGAAGCTCAGGCAATCCGGGATGTCGTGTGCCGTGACCAAGTGCCGCGCGAGGAAGATCCGCGGCAGGCCGACGCGGAAGTCCTTGGGCCTCAGGTAATTCACCGAATGCGCCAGGCCGAAGGAATTCATCCCGGCCGAGAGCCCCGGCAGGTAGCCGTCGTAGGCCAGGACCGCGTACTCCACGTCGGGAAGACGCGCCTTGAGAATGAAGCAATCGTTGCGCCTCGGGTCCCAATCTTCGTTGTGGGCGAGGAGGATGCGCTGTCCGCCCGGGACGCGCATCGGGAGGATCAGGTCGGTGCACTTTTCCGAAAAGACGCTCAGCTCGGTGAGGTTCAGGCGAAACAGGGCCGCGAAGCCGACCCCGGCGCCTTCCGCCATGGCGGCGACCTCTTCGAGGAAGCGGGGCGCCTGGCGGCGGGCCTCGCGGAGCAGCGCGCGTTCCAGGTCTTTCTGCAAGGCCCGGCGCCCCGCGAAACGCTCCGCGAGGTGCCCGTCCCAGTGCGCGATGCAGCCGGGGATGGCCCGGCGCCGCGCGCGACCCAGGGCGAAGGCGACGTCGGTCGCCGTGCCGGTCAGTTCGAGGACGGAAAGGGGCGGGCGGGGGAAGCTCATGGGGCGCTTGTCCGCCGCCATTAAATAGGATAGATTACCCGACTTCAAGGATTCCCGGGTCTGCCGAGAAAGCGCCGGCCGGCTTTCCGCCGAGGGCGGGGGGCGATATTTCGAGGTGAGGTTATTTTATGGAGATGCTGGAGGCGCTGCAGGCGCTGCCGCTCTTTCCACTGCCGCGTACGGTCTTTTTTCCCAAAATGGTCCTGCCCCTGCACGTCTTCGAGCCGCGCTATCGGCAGCTTGTGGAAGACTGCCTCCAGGGGTCCGGCATGATGGGGATTCCCCTGCTCAAGCCCGGCTACGAGAAGGACTACGAAGGGCGGCCCGAGATTTTCCCGGTCTTCGGCTTCGGCACCCTCACGCAATCCGAGCGTCTCAATGACGGCCGTTTTCAAATCATGCTGCAGGGACTGGGGAGGGTGCGCCTGCTCGAGGAGATCCCCTGCGACCGCCTTTACCGCCGGGCGGCCGTCGCGCTATGGCCCGACGAGGACTGGCAGGTCAAGGAAAAGCTCGTCCCCGTCATGCAGCGCCTGCGGGAGAATTTCCTCCCCTTGCTGCCCGTCTACCGCGACCTCCCCGAGGCCTATCACTCCGCGATCAACCGCCTGGAGGACCCGGAGGTCTTC
>JADYZQ010000125.1 GCA_020853015.1 Deltaproteobacteria bacterium | reverse complement strand
TCGGTATCCAATGGATGAAGATCGAGCTGGAGGACCTCTCGCTCAAGTACCTCAAGCCCGAGATCTACAATACGGTCTACCATCAGGTCGAGGTGGTGCGGAAGGAGCGCGAGGCCTACATGGCGCGCGTCCAGGAGCTGCTGGAAAAAAAACTGCAGGAGTACGGCGTTCCCAACCGGATTTACGGCCGGGTCAAGCACCTCTACAGCATCTACCGCAAGATGGAGAGCCAGAACATCGCCTTCGATCAGGTGCACGACATCATGGCCTTCCGCATCATCGTCGACAACATTCGCCAGTGCTACGAGGTCTTGGGCGTGCTGCACGAGCTGTGGAAGCCGGTGCCGGGTCGCTTCAAGGACTACATCGCGATGCCCAAGGTCAACAACTACCGCTCGCTGCATACGACGGTCATTTGCCTCGAGGGGCAGCGCGTCGAGTTCCAGATCCGCACCCAAGAGATGCACGAGATCGCCGAGAAGGGGATCGCGGCGCACTGGACCTACAAGGAGGACGGCTCGATCAGCCAGAACGACCAGAAGAAGTTCCAGTGGCTGCGCGAGCTCTTGGACCTGCAAAAAGACCTGCAGGACCCGGCGGAATTCCTGGACACCGTCAAGCTCGATCTGTTCGCCACCGACGTCTACGTCTTCACGCCGAAAGGGCAGCTCAAGGAGCTTCCCTATGGCTCGACGCCGGTCGACTTCGCCTTTAGCATCCACAGCGACGTCGGCAACCAGTGCGTCGGCGCCAAGGTCAACGACAAGATCGTCCCGCTCGACTACGTCCTGAAGAGCGGGGACACGGTTCAGGTTTTGACCAAGGCGGGTTCGAAGCCCAACCGCGATTGGCTGAAGTTCGTCAAGACCTCGCGGGCCAAGGCGAAAATCCGGCAGGAGATCCGCGACGAGCAGCGCGACCGGGCGCTCAGCCTGGGCAACGAGCTCTTGACCAACGAGATCGAGCGCCACGGGATCCAGGCCGGCAAGTACTTGAAGGACGACAAGCTGCTGGAGGCCGCCCGGGAGTTTCACCTCAAGAACGCCGAGTCCCTGATCGCCCAGATCGGCTACGGCAAGATCTCGCCGCACCACGTGGTCGTGAAGTTGATCCCGGCCGAGCTGCTGATCAAGCCCGAGCCCAGCCCCGCCAAGACCGGCGTGCTGGGCGAGATCTTCCAGAAGGTGAAGAAGCGCTCGAAGAGCGCCATCACGGTGGGGGGTTTGAACGACGTCCTGGTGGCGATGGGCAAGTGCTGCAACCCGCTGCCGGGGGACAGCATCACCGGCTTCATCACGCGGGGCAGGGGCGTCACGGTGCACACCGTCGACTGTCCCAAGGTGTTGGCCACCGATCCCGACCGTCGGGTCGAGGTCAGCTGGGACGACGCCAGCGACCTAAGCCATCAGGCCAAGATCCGTGCGGTCAGCGTGGACCGGCCCGGCATCTTGGCCTCGATGACCAAGACCATCAGCAATTTGGGGGTGAATATTTCGCAGGCCAACATCCGGACGAGCAGCGACCTGAAGGCGATCAACATCTTCGTCCTCGACATCAAGAATCGGCAGCAATTATTGGAAGTGGTGCGGGCCCTGGAGACCCTGGCGGGGGTTATTTCGGTGGATCAGATTCGATCGTAATTCTTGCTACGCCGCCTTCGTCACCTTGCCGGAGCGGATGCAACGCGTGCACACCGTGATGTTCTGCACCTTGCCCTGGTAGAGCGCCCGGACCTTCTGTAGATTCGGGTGGTTTTTGGTGTGCGACTTGTTGTTGGCGTGGCTGACGATGTTTCCAGCCTGGGCGGTTTTTTTGCAAAGGATACACATGCGCGGCATAAGGACTCCTCAGTGCAGCATCCCCGAGACGTAGGGGAGCTCGGCTAATGATTCCATCGTGATCGAAAGGTCGCGGCGCAGGCCTTCGACCTCCTCCTTCAACATCTGAACCTCGTGGCTCTGGCGCCGGTTGGTGACCAGGAGCTCGTCCATCTGCTTCAGGAGCGACTTCAGTAACACCTTGTTATCTTTGGTGTTTACCTTTGGAGCCTTGAGCGGCGTCCGTTTGGGAAATTTCTTCATAACAACCTTGGACCTCAAAAATCGGGAGGCCGTGGGTCTATTGCAATCGGGGACTTCCGTCAAGGTTATTCGGCCCGCGGGAGACCCGCGGAGGCCCTAAAAATACAGGTCCGCGGCCGTGAAGGCGAGAAAAAAGACGCTCAACAGCCCGTTGGCGGTGAAGAAGGCGGCGTTGACCTTGGCCAGGTCGTCGCGGATCGTCGCGTGTTCCCAAAGCAGGAAGGCGCCGCTTAGGCCCAATCCCGCCCAGTAAAGCCCTCCCAAGGCCTCCAGGAACCCGTAGAGGACCAGGAGGGCGAGGAAGGCCGCATGGCAGAGGGAAGAGAGCTTGAGGCTGCCATTCAGGCCCAACCGGACCGGGAGGGAGCGCAGGCCCTGGGACCGGTCGAATTCCAGGTCTTGCAAGGCGTAGAGCAGGTCGAAGCCGGCCACCCAAAGCAGGACGGCCGCGCCCAGGACGAGGGAGCTACCGGGGATCCTGCCTGTGGCGGCGATGGCCGCGCCGATGGGCGCCATGCCCAGACAAAAACCCAGGATGAGCTGGGTAAAATCGGTGAAGCGCTTGGCCAGGGAGTAGAGAAACAGGGCTGCGAGGCAAAAGGGCGAGAGCTGGAAGGCCAGGGGGTTGATCCGCCAGGCCGCGAGGAGGAAGCCGGCGCCGGAAATCAGGGTTAAAGCGATGACATAAGACTTGGAGAGTAACCCTGCGGGAATATGGCGATTTTTTGTACGCGGATTTAAGGCGTCGAAGCGGGCATCGGCCAAGCGGTTGAATGCCATGGCGGCGGTACGGGCGAGGACGACGCAAAGCACGACCCAGAGCAGGAGCGTCCAAGAGAAGCGGCCGCGCGCGGCGACTAAGAAGGCGGCCAGGGCGAAGGGCAGGGCGAAGAGGCTGTGGGAGAATTTCACCAGCTCGAGGGTGTAGCGGAATTTTTGCAGGAAGCTGGCGTTTGTGGTCATGGGACGTCCGTAGGGGCCCTTCGCGAACGGCCCCTACACGGCCTCCGCGACGATGCGATGCGCGATGCCTCCGGAGAGCGGCAACACCTCCGGCTTTTGAAACCCATGCTCCAGCAGGAGCCTCCCGTACTCCTCCACGCTAAGGAAGTGCTGGATCGAGTTTTGCAAATATTCATAGGCCTTCCGGTTCCGCGAGACGGCGCCGCCGATCCGGGGAAGGACGTACTTTCCATAAGTCTGGTAGAAGAGCTTCGAAAAGAATCGCTCCGGCCGAAAGAACTCCAGCACGACCAGCTTTCCTCCCGGCCTAAGCACCCGGCGGATCTCCCGAGCGGCCTCGGCGCGATGCTCGAGGTTGCGGATCCCGAAGGCGCAGAGGACGGCGTCGAAGGAGCCCGCGCCGAAGGGCAGGCGGTGCCCGTCGGCGCAGATGCGATGGGCCTTGGCCTTGCCTCGAACCTTGTCGCGCCCTTCTTCGAGCATGGCGACGGCGAAGTCGGCCGCGAAGACCTCGGTGCGGGGGAATTTTTGCAGGACCTTTTGGGTGAGGTCGAGGGTCCCGGCGCAGAGGTCGAGGAGGCGCGCGGGCGCCGTCTTGCCCAGCGCGGCGACGGCCTTGTCGCGCCAGCGCTTGTCGACCGAGAGGCTCAGGAAGTGGTTGAGGAAGTCGTAGCTCGGCGCGATCGAGGTGAAGAGTTCTTGGACTTCCTTGGACATGGGGGGCTTATAATCGCATCTGGGACGCCTTGTAAACCCCGCTTAAGGGCCGCGATAACCGGGGCGGAGCGGAACAACGGCCTTCAGAGCTTGAGGTTTCGCAAACGCAGGGCATTCCCGATCACCGAGACCGAGCTCAGGCTCATCGCCGCGGCGGCGATCATGGGGCTGAGCAGCAGGCCGAAGAAGGGGTAGAGGGCCCCCGCGGCGATGGGCACGCCGAGGGTGTTGTAGATAAAGGCGAAGAAGAGGTTTTGGCGGATGTTCCGCATCACCGCGCGGCTCAAGACGCGGGCCTTAGCGATGCCGCGGAGATCGCCCTTGACCAGGGTGATGCCGGCGCTCTGCATGGCGACGTCGGTGCCGGTGCCCATCGCGATGCCGACCTGGGCCTGGGCCAGGGCGGGGGCGTCGTTGATACCGTCGCCGGCCATCGCCACGACGCGGCCCTCGGCCTGCAGCCGCCGAACCACTTCATTTTTCTTGTCGGGAGCTACGCCGCCCATCACCTCGGCGAGCCCAAGCCTCTCGCCGACGGTCTTGGCGGTGGTGGGCGAGTCCCCGCTCAGCATCACGATGCGGATGCCCTCCTTCTTCAATTGGGCGATGGCCTCCGGCGTGCTCGCCTTGATGGGGTCGCTGACGCCCAAGAGGGCCGCGAAATGCCCGTCGACGGCCAAGTAGAGCGCGGTCTGCCCTTGCCGCCGCAGCTCCTCGGCTCGGGTCTTGAGGAGGTCGAGCTCGACGCCGTCCTCCAGCAAGAGCTTGGAGTTGCCCAACAGGATCTCCTTCCCGCCGACTTTGCCGCTGACCCCCTTCCCGGTGGCCGATTGAAAATCCTCGGGCTTGCTTAGCGGCAGCCCGCGCGCCCTGGCGGCGCGGACCACGGCGGCCGCAAGCGGGTGCTCGCTGGCTTGCTCGAGGCTGGCCGCGGCGGCGAGGACCTCGTTTTCCGAAAAGCCTCGTTCGGTGAGAATGGCGGTCAATTCGGGTTTTCCCTCGGTGAGGGTCCCGGTCTTGTCGACGACGAGGGTGTCGACCTTCTCGAGGGTCTCGAGGGCCTCGGCATTTTTGATGAGGACGCCGGCGGTGGCGCCCTTGCCCGTGCCGACCATGATCGACATCGGCGTGGCGAGGCCCAGCGCGCAGGGACAGGCGATGATCAAGACCGCGACGGCGTTGATCAGGCCGTGGGCCAACCTCGGCTCGGGCCCGACCCAGGCCCAGGCCGCGAAGGTCAGGACGGCGACGAGGACGACCGCGGGGACGAAGAGGCCGCTCACCCGATCGGCCAGTTTTTGGATGGGGGCCCGGCTGCGCTGGGCCTCGCCGACCATGTGGACGATCTGCGCGAGCAGGGTCTCGCTGCCCACCCGCTCGGCTCGCATCAGGAAGCCGCCCGTGCCGTTGACCGTCGCCCCGGTCACCTTGTCGCCCGGCTGTTTGGAGACGGGAATGGGTTCGCCCGTGATCATGGACTCGTCGACGTTGCTCGTCCCCTCGAGGACCACGCCGTCGGTGGGGATCTTCTCGCCGGGGCGCACCCGCAGCGTGTCGCCGGGCAGGACTTGGGCGAGGGGGATCTCCGTTTCCCGGCTGCTCAGGTCGACGCGGATCGCGGTCTTGGGCGCCAGGCCCAGCAGGGCCTTGAGCGCGCTGCTGGTCTGGCCGCGGGCGCGCAGCTCGAGGACCTGTCCGAGCAGCACCAGGGTGACGATGACGGCCGCCGCCTCGAAGTAGACGGGGACTTCGCCATGGTGGCCGCGGAAGGAGGCGGGAAAGAATTGGGGGAAGAAGGTCGCGATCAGGCTGTAGAGGTAGGCGACGCCGGTGCCGAGCCCGATGAGCGTGAACATGTTGAGGCTGCGGTTGACGACGGAGCGCCAACCCCGCTCGAAAAAGGGCCAGCCTCCCCAGAGGACGACGGGGGTCGCCAAGCCCAATTGGACGAGGTTCCACCAGGGCGGGGGCAGCATCCGGCGCAGGAGACCTAAGGCCGGGATCATCTCGCCCATGGTCAAAACCAGGAGCGGCAGCGAGAGGACGACGCCGACCCAGAAGCGACGGCTCATGTCGCGGAGCTCGGGGTTTTCCTCTTCGGTCAGCTCGACGGTCCGGGGTTCGAGGGCCATGCCGCAGATCGGGCAATTTCCCGGGGCGTCCCGGACGATCTGGGGATGCATGGGGCAGGTATACTCGATCTTGGTGGGGGCGATGTGGGGCTGCGCGGGTTGCAAGGCCATGCCGCATTTGGGGCAGTTGCCCGGGCCTTCCTGCTCGACCTCCGGGTCCATGGGGCAAAAATACAGGCCGGCGGCGCCCGAGGCCCGTGCGGGGCCCTGTGTCCGGCCCCCGCCTCCCTTTAGGAAGGCCTGGGGATCTTTGCGGAAGGATTCTTGGCAGTGTTTGGAGCAGAAGAAATAGCTCTGCCCGTGAAATGCCTCGCGGCCGGCCGGGGCCTCCGGATCGACGTCCATCCCGCAGACGGGGTCCCTGGCGAGTTCTTTAGTCATTCAAGGTCTTCAGCCCGGCATTGGCCCAGTCGAGGATCTTCTTCGACTCCTCGGGAGTGAGGCCGGAGTGCCAGTGCATGATCTTATAGATGAAGGGAGGCATCGAGGCCTCTTGGACGACCTCGATCACTTCCTCTAGGCCGTCCTGGGGGACGTCGGTCGGTTTGCCCACGAAGGGAAAGCCGAAGCTCATGTCGAGGTGCTCTTGTGCCTCCTTGATGTCGTAGCGGACCAGCCAGGAGGAGGGCGGCACCTTCGCGTAGAGCGGCATCTTGGTGACGACGCCGTGGCACATCAGGCACTTGGCAGCGAAGATGGGCTTGATGTCGCGGAGGTAGGCCTGGTTGATCGCGTCGAGCTCCGCGCAGGTCGCCAAGGGCTCGCCCGCGGAGTCGTTGCCCGGCTGGGCGGCCTCGCCGGCGAGGCATTTTTTTGCCGGGGGTTTTTTGGGCGGGGACGGCGGCATTTCGACTTCGATAAAGCGCAGGACCAGCGTGGCGGCCGCAAGGAGCAGCAAGAGGGTCAGGATGGTTTTTTTCATGGCTTTTTCAGGGAAATACCCAGCTTGGGCCAGAGCGCGTCGACCTTCTTCTGGACCGACTCGCTCATCAGGATGTCCTTCGGCCATTCGCGGGTATAGCCCTCCTCCTTCCATTTGCGGGTGGCGTCGATGCCCAGTTTGGCGCCGACGAATTGGCGCGGCGCGGCGTGGTCGAGATGGTCGACCGGGCCCTCGACCACCGTCAGGTCGCGCTTGGCGTCGATGTTGTTGCTGACGCGCCAGACGATCTCGGCAAAATGATGCACGTCGACGTCGTGGTCGACGACGATGAAGCACTTGCAAAACATCATCTGCCCCATGCCCCAGAGGGCGTGCATGATCTTCTGGGCGTGGCCGGGATAGGCCTTCTTGATGCTGAGGATGCAGAGGTTGTGGAAGCAGGCCTCCGCCGGTAGGTGCATGTCGACGATCTCGGGAAAGGTCATCTGGATCATCGGCAGGAAGAGCCGCTCGGTGGCCAGGCCCAGGAATTTGTCCTCCATCGGCGGGATGCCGACGATCGTCGTCAGGTAGATGGGGTCGCGGCGCTGGGTGATCTGCTTGACGTGGAAGCGGGGGAATTGTTCGATCGGGGTGTAATAGCCGGTGTGATCGCCGAAGGGGCCTTCGTCCACGAGCTCTTCTTCGGGATCGATGTAGCCCTCGAGGATGAAGTCGGCCGAGGCCGGGACCTGCAGCTCGCTGTCGTGACAGTCGACCATCTCGACGGGTCCGCCGCGCAGGTAGCCGGCGAAGAGGATCTCGTCGACCTGATCGGGGAGGGGGGCGGTGGCGCAGTAGGTCAGCACCGGGTCGCCGCCGATCGCGACCGCCACGGGCATCTTGCGCTTGAGCTCTTTGTAGCGTTGGAAGTGACGCGCACCGACCTTGTGGATCTGCCAGTGCATCGCGGTCGTCTCATGGTCCAGCACCTGCATGCGGTAGAGGCCGACGTTGCGGCGACCGGTGTCGGGGTCTTGAGTGATCACCATGGGCAGGGTGATAAAGCGGCCGCCGTCCTCGGGCCAGCACTTCAGGATGGGCAGCCGGTTCAGGTCGATCTTGTCCCAGACGATCTCTTGGCTGGGGGCTTTGGCGACGGTCTTCGGAGTGGCGCGGGCCACTTGGGCCAACTTGGGGACCATCTTGAGCTTGTCCCAAAAGCCCTCGGGCGGCTGGGTGGTCAGCAATTCTTTCAGCCGCCGGGGGATCTCTTCGAGATCCTCGACTCCCAGGGCCCAGCTCATGCGGCGGCGCGAGCCGTAGAGATTGATCGCCAGCGGGAAGGGGCTGCCCTTCACCTTTTCGAAGAGCAGCGCGGGGCCCTCGGCCTTCATCACGCGGTCGGCGATCTCGGCGATCTCGAGTTCGGGATCGACCTCCTCGCGGATCGTGACGAGCTCGCCCTTGCTTGCAAGGAAGTCGACAAACTGGCGCAGCGAGGTCCACTTCATCATGGCTTATTGGTTAACCTCCGGTGGGGGGGAACTTCAAGCGGAAATCCCCGGGCCCCATTATTCAAAGTAATGTAAAAAGTAGCCGGCCGCGAAGATCAGTCCGAACAGCAACAGGCCGAGCAGGGCATTGGCGATGAGGAAGCTCGTGACGACGCGGGTCCATGTCGTTCTCTGCAAGGTCTTGATCGCGTACAGCGATAGGCCCAGACCCCAGAGGATGGCGATCCAAATTCCCAGTAGCGGTATTAGACAAAGGATATTGGGAGCGGCGCTGTAACCATAGGCCCGGAAAGTGGCGCGGTAGGGGTGGTGGGCGCCGCCACGCCAGCGCAAGACGAGGTGAAACCAAGCCAAGAACAGGAATTCCAGGGCGAGGATCAAGGGCCAGTCGAAGAGATTCCAGTACCAGGGCCAGGGGTCCCATAAGGCGTTTCCAAGGGGAAACAGCAGGTCATTGATGGCGAAGCCACAGCCGCTGAGAAAGGATAGAATGGCCGCAAAAACGAGGGGAGGGAGCCAAGGACCTTCGGGGGCCAAGGCGTTAAAGAAGCCCCGGGGCCGGAACAGCGCGTCGCGGAGGCAATGCCAGGGTTTCGGATCGGCCTTGGGCGGAACCGCGGTTTCCATCATGGGTTGACGATGACCTTCATCGCCTTTTGCGCCGTGATCCAGTCGACGGACTCCCGCAGTCGATCGAGGCCGACGTGATGGGTGACCAGCGGAGCGACTTGGACTTTCTTCTCGCAAAGCAAGCGATGGGCCTCGGCCAGGTCCTCGGGCGAAGGGGAGTAGGAGCTGAACACGGTGATCTCGTGGTGATAGAGCGAGTCCAGGCTCACCTCGACCGGTTTATCGGAGAGCGAGGCGAAGAGGTTGAGGGCGCCGCCGTCGCGCACCCAGGTGAAGGCGTTTTGGAAGACCCGGCCTCCGCCGGCGGTGAAGACCACGATGTCGGCGCGGCGGCCTTCCGTATGATCGGCGACGAAGGCCGCAATGTCCGGCGAGTCGCCGCGCAGGGTGAAGTCGGCTCCGAGGCGCTTGGCGAGATCGAGGCGCTCCTCGAAGAGATCGAGGGCGAGGACTTGGGTCGGAATAAGCTTGAGCAGCTGGACCATCATCAGGCCGATGGAGCCCATTCCGACCACCACCGCGAAATCGCCGGGCAGAAGGCTCGCCCGGCGGACGTTGCGCACGCAGCAGCTCAGGGGCTCGGTGAAGAGGCCCTCGTCGTCGCTGAGCTGGGCCGGCACTTTAAAGGCGGTCTGCTCGACGTGCTCGGCGGGGATGCGCAGGTACTCGGCGAAGCCGCCGGGGTCGAGATTGGTCTCTTTGAAATGCCGGCACATCGAGTGGTTTCCGTGGCGGCAGTAGTGGCATTGGCCGCAGGGGACGTGGTGGGCGACGACTAGGCGGTCGCCGGCCTTGAATTTTTGGACGCCCTTGCCGAGCCCGACGACGTCGCCGACCAGCTCGTGCCCGAGGACGACGGGCTTCTTGGGCAGGGCGCGGGTGACCTTCAGGACGTCGGTGCCGCAGACGCCGCAGGCGCGCACCTTGAGAAGGATCTCGCCGTCGCCGATCTTAGGGACGGGGACTTCTTCAACGCGAATCGAATCGGGAGGGTAATAAACGGCGGCTCGCATTAATTCTTCCGATAAACCACGTATCGGGCGATCTCGCGCAGCGGGTCCGCCTTCGCGTCGAAATCGCCCAGGACGCCCAGGGCCTCTTCGGTCAGTTGATGCGCCAGGCGCTTGGATTCTTCCAGGCCCAGCAAGGCCGGGTAGGTCGCCTTCTCGTTGGCGACGTCGCTGCCGATGTCTTTTCCGATCTCCTCGCCGCCCTCGATGTCGAGGACGTCGTCGGCGATCTGGAAGGATAAGCCGATGCACTCGCCGAAGCGGCTTAAAGACTCGAATTGCCGCTTGTCGGCGCCGGCCAGGAGGGCGCCGGCCTCGATCGAGACCTGGATCAGCTTGCCGGTCTTGTGGCGGTGCAGCCTTTCCAGCTCGGCGACGGAGATCTTCTTTTTTTCGCTCAGCAGGTCGACCGCCTGGCCCCCCGCCATGCCCCGCGAGCCGCTGGCCTGGGCGATGCGCCGGATCACCTCGAGGGCGGCGGCCGCCTGCTCGGGCTTGGCGGCCTCGGCGATGGTGAAAAAGGCCTCGGTGAGCAGGGAGTCCCCCGCCAGGATCGCAATGGCCTCGCCGAAGACCTTGTGGTTGGTCGGCTGCCCGCGTCGTAAGTCGTCGTCGTCCATGGCCGGGAGGTCGTCGTGGATCAGCGAATAGGTGTGGATCATCTCGAGGGCGCAGGCCGCGGCCAAAACGGCGTGGTAGTCTTTGCCCAGGGCCTCGGCGGCGGCGATGGCGAGGATCGGACGCAGGCGCTTGCCGCCGGCGTTCAGGCTGTAGTTCATCGCCTCATGGAGACGTTCGGGCCACTCGCTCGCCTTCGGAAGGAAGTCGCGCAGGGCCTGGTCGACGACGCGGCGGCGGGTCTCTAAATATGCGGGAAGGTCGAAGGGCTGGGTCATAGCTCGAGCGGTTCTTTCTTGAAGGCCTCGTTTTCTTGGATCAGCTTTTCCACCTTGCCCTCGGCCTCGGTGAGCCGGGTCTCGCAGAAACGGGCCTGCTTGATGCCTTCTTCGAAGAGCTTGAGCGACTTGTCGAGGGGGAGATCCGGTTCCTCGAGTTGCTCGACGATCTCCTCGAGCTTTTGCAGCGAGGATTCGAAGGAATCTTTCTCGGTTTTGGGCATGGATTAGGTCCTAAACCTGGGGCGCGCCGGTCGTCAATGCTATTGTAGGGTCACAAAACCCTCGCCTTGAACGAACCCTTGAACAGTCCCAGAGACAGGGAGTCGCCGGGCCTTACCTGCCCGGCGTCCTTCACCACCGCCCCTTCGCGGCCGTCCGCCTCGAGCTTCCGCACGATCGAATATCCCCGGGACAAGATCGACAAGGGCGAGAGGACTTCCAGCTTTTCGCTGAGCAGCCTCAGGCTCGCGCGCCGGGTCTCCAGCGATCGCTCGATGCCGAGATTCAACCTTTCTCGGAGGTCGTCCCAGTGTTGCGCCAGCTCCTCGAGACGCCGCTTCGGGTGCTTGAGGTGGCTGATCCAGAATTTCAGCTTTTCGCGCCGCGCCTCCAGGCCTTGGCGATAGGCCCGCAGCAGGCGGCGTTGCGATTCGCGCAGGCTCAGCCGCAGCTCGGCCGCCACCGGCGCCGCCAGCTCCGCGGCGGCGGAGGGGGTCGGCGCGCGGAGGTCGGCGACGTAGTCGGCGATGGTGAAGTCGGTCTCGTGGCCCACCGCGCTGATCACTGGGATCGGCGAGGCGGCGATGGCCCGGGCCACCGCCTCGGTGTTGAAGGCCCAGAGATCCTCCAGGGACCCGCCGCCGCGGCCGACGATCATCACCTCGGCCTCCCCGTGGCGGTTGAGGGCCTCGATGCCGCGCACGATCTCGGGCGCGGCGGCCTCGCCCTGCACGGAAACCGGATAGAGAAGGATGTTCACGTGGGGATTGCGGCGCTTCAGGATGCGGATCATGTCTTGGATCACCGCCCCGGTCGGGCTGGTGACGATGCCGATCGTCCTGGGCAGGTAGGGCAGGGGCCGCTTGCGCGCCTCGTCGAAGAGCCCTTCCTCGGCCAGTTTGTTGCGCAGCTGGGTGAAGGCCAGCTGCAGGGCGCCGAGCCCCTTCGGCTCGATGTAGTCCAGGATGATCTGGTAATTTCCCCGCGGCTCGTAGACGCCGACCCGGCCCTTGGCGACCACATCGAGTCCGTCCTCGAGCTTGAATTTCAGGTGCCGGTTGGCGCCCCGAAACATCACCGTGGAGATCTGCGCCCCCTTGTCCTTGAGCGTGAAATAAAAATGACCCGAGCCGTGGGCGTGGAAATTGCTGATCTCGCCCGTAACCCAGACGCCGGAAAATTCGCCTTCGAGGAGGGCTTTGATCTCCCGGGTCAGCTCGCTGACGCTGTAGATGGTCTCGGAGAGTTCGGGAATCAGGACTTCCTGCATGCCCGCAGGCCTAGCGCAGGCAGCAGCGAAAGTAAAATCCACAATGCCGCCGGGCCCGCGAGGCCTCCGGCGCGCAGGCCGCAGCTGGTGCCGGGCTGCTCGAAACCGGGGAAGCGGTCGGGGATGTTGACGGCCATGTCGGCGTCGCAGGCATCGCCCAGGCCGTCCTGGTCGGCGTCCCCTTGCAGGGGATTGGCCACGTTTTCGCAATTGTCTTCCTCGTTGAGGAGGCCGTCGCCGTCGTCGTCGCCGGGGGTGACGGCGAAATCGTCGTCGCAGGCGTCGCCGATCCCGTCTTCGTCGCTGTCGACCTGCTCGGGATTGCCTCTATCCGGGCAGTTGTCGCCTAAGTCGGGAATGCCGTCGTCGTCGCCGTCGTCGGGACCCGGGGTCGGCGTCGCGACTGGCGTGGGCGACGGGCTGGGCGTGACGCCCGGGCTGGGCGAAGGCGTCGCGGTCGCCTCCGGGGTCGGAGACGGAGTGGGGCTGGCCGGCGGCGTCGGAGAGGGAGTCGGCGAGGGCGGAGGCGTGGGGCTGGGCGAGGGCGGCTCCGGCGTGGGCGAGGGAGAGGGCCGGTCGTCGCCGGCCTCGATCTCGATGCCGCTGAAGTCGTTGTGATTTCCCTCGTCGCAGACCGCGTCTTCCCGGCGCTGCACCTTGATCTTGAGGCCCCTGACCAGGACGCGATTGGCCCGCAGGCGCAGGGCGCAGGTGCCCGGCGGCAAGCCGCCGGCGTCCAAAACCACCGAGGGCGAGGTACTGCCGTCGAGGATCATCCCCCAGCCGTCGCCGCAGACTGCGGGTTTGCCCGGTCCGGCGGGGCAGTCGAGGTCGCCCTCGTTCTGCACGCTCAGCGTATCCTGCAATCGGATCTCGTATTCCTTCCCGCCCTCGAAGCGGATCAGCTCGGTGCACATCCGGTTACTGCTGCGGTTGTAGCCCTCCTCGACCTTCCGGCGCAGGGAGTGGAAGTCGTCGACCGAGTCGGCGTTGGAGAGGACGCTGCAGGTCGTGTTGTCGACGACCGCCGCGGCGACCTTTGGGAGACACAGGAGCATGGCTAAGAGGGCGAGCCGCTTTCCCCGATATTTTCTGGCCGTTGTGGGCATCGCCTCCTTTTCGAGATTTAAAGAAAAAAGTTGCTTGATTTCATGACTTTAAGGAATGTGTCCGCTATGAAACGACAAGCGTTTTTTCCCATCCCTCAGGCCCTGGAATCGCTCTTGGCCGCCGTGGCGCCGCTGCGGAAGGAGATCCTCGACCATCCCCTTTACCGAGCGATTCGCGACGAGGATCAAGTCAGGGCCTTTATGGCCCACCACTGTTTCGCGGTGTGGGATTTCATGTCCCTGCTTAAGGCCTTGCAACGCCGCCTGACGTCGACGGGCCTGCCTTGGCTTCCGGCGGATAACTCGATGGCCTGCCGGTGGATCAACGAGATCGTCCTGGCGGAAGAAAGCGACGATGACGGGAAGGGCGGTTATCAAAGTCACTTCGAGCTTTACCAAACGGCCATGTCGGAGGCAGGGGCCGACCTTAAGCCCCTGGAGCGATTCTTGTCCGCACTGAGGGAAGGGTTTTCCCTGCGGCATGCCTTACGGTCCGCCGAGGTTCCCGAGGGACCTCGGAAATTCGTCGAGGCGACATGGGCTATCTTGGAAAGCGAATCTCTGGCCGAAATCGCCGCGGCTTTTACCTTGGGTCGGGAAAACTTGGTGCCCGATATGTTCCTCCGCCTGATAGCCGCCCTCCGAGAAAATAATCCCGAGCGCTGGGAGAGATTCTATTTCTACCTGGATCGGCACGTCCAATTGGACGGAGAAGAGCACGGGCCGATGGCCCTTAGGCTGCTATCGGAATGCTGCGGCGAAAACCCCGATCATTGGCGGAAGGCCGAGGCCGCGGCGCTGCGGGCTTTGGAGGCCCGGCGGCGTCTCTGGGACGCGATCCTGCAATCTATGTCTCGAGCTTGAGGCGGGCTTTCGCCGACGCGCCGGATAGCTTTTCTGGGAAAAGGCCGCGGGAGGGCGCCAAAGGCATCCTCCCTTCGGGCCTTGCGTATTATTTTGTCACATCCGAACGAGAGGCGGGGCGATTGAGGTCCCGTTCCTTCGTCGGCAGTATGTTTTCGTTGGCCGGCATCTCGCGTTGGTATTTGCTGCTGTGCTCGAAGCGTTTCCCTTCTTCCGCTGGCGAAGCGGCGCTCTTTTCGGCCTTATATTCCTCGTTATATTTCTTATAGTCCACACCCGCCCAAGCGCCGGGCAGGAGCGCGGACATCGCGAGCAACGCCGCAAAGAATCTCATGACGTTCTTCATAAAATTTCTCCTTTTCATGGGTGTTTGGAAGGAGCGATCGAGGCGTGGCGGGGCTCAATTCAAGAGACGCCGCTGTCGAAGAAAGAGGGGGACCGAGTCGCGATTCTCCGGCGCGGGTTCGAATCCGTAGGCGTGCAGATGCGCGATCTGCATCGGATTTAATTGAGGCAAGGTCGTGGGCCAGACCTTGGTTTGGGTCTTGCCGACTTCTTCTCCCTTTTGGGAGAGGCTGAGAGCGGCCACCCCCGACCCCGGATAGACCGCGCAACATTGCGGGTTATGCGCTCGTACCGACGCCGGACAGCAGGAATGACAATTTTTCATGGCCATTCTGCAGACATGCACCTCGGTTTGGCCCTTGGCCAAGCCGGTCACGGAGAGGAAAAGGCCGAGGAAACAACAAAGCGGCAGGAACTTCTTCCACATCTTAAAATTATTTTAAGTCCGAAATACCAAAGGGGCAAGGGGCCCTCCGGCGAATTATTTTTAGTAATGTTATTATGGGCGATTTTCCGCCAAGAGCCGGTTTCCGGCGATGGTCAGGACTTTCCCGCTCTCGCGAGGCGAGAGGTCCGCTCCGAGCAGCTCGGGAATGCGGGGGCGCAAGTTCGGCGAAGCGCGGAGGAATCGCAGGACGGCGGCGACTTTTTCGCGGCTGTAGTCCACCGTGCGTCCGCGTCGAACCTCGTCAAGGAGGCCCGCCAAGGCCTGGGACATGGAGTCGAGGGGATTTCCGCCGCGTGCCAATTCGGCGTAGAAGGCCTTCAGTTCGGTTTCCCGCGCGAAGGCGGGGCTGGTTTCGTCTCCGCCGCGGGCGAGGTCGATCAGGTGGGAGACCTCGTGCTCTTCGATGCTGGCGAGGCGCGCCCGCGCGAATGCCTGGACGAAATCTTTGCGCGCCTTGCGGGCGGAGGCGTGGGCGGCGACGCAGCGCTCGTGCAAGTCCCGCCAGGCCGCGTTTTCCAGCCGGATCTGCAGTCCACGCAGCTTGGCGACGGGGATGCGTCCTAAGGAAATCCCATCCGCCTCCAAGACGGCGAGGCCTTCGCTCATCTCCGCCCGACCGCGCTGCGGCTCGCTTCCCTTCGAGAGGCGATCGAAGATCTCTCCGCCTTCCCGTTCGAAATAGGCGCGATTCAGGAGGACGGTGTAAATTCGCCTTCCGCCCTCGGTGCGGACGAAGGCTTGGCCGTCGTAGGCGACGTGGGGGTTGTTCTCGATTTGAAGGCGGTATTCCAGGGTCAGGCCGTCGAACTGGCGTGTTTTCACCTCAGGGGACGCGGCCGCGGCGGAAAGCGAGGCCGTCAGGCAAGCCAGCAGAATCGCCGCGAAAATCGCCGTTCGGGGCGATCTTGGCCATAGGCGATGGAAAGGTGATCGATGCATCGGTGTGAAAGATAGCAATCGGCATGCCACCTAACCCGGGACGGCCTGTGGAAAAGGGTAAGGATTTCCGTGGGGAATATTTTATGCGAGGTTCGGTCCTTTGGACGGGGATTTCTATTGCCGATATTCTATGCAAGTGCCCAACATGGCGGCGCGTCGGCCTAAGGGACGATCTTCTCAAGCGGAACGCTCCATGAGCATCTCCCCCAGCCGCCGCAGGGCGCCGGCGATCTTATCCGACCAAGGATGGCCGCAGTTGAGCCGGACGCAATTGCGGTACTTTTGCTTGGCGGAAAAGATGGGCCCCGGAGCGATGCTGATCTGTTCGGACAGGGCCCGACGGTGCAGGTCCAGCGCGTCCACGCCCTTCGGAAACTCAACCCACAGGACATAGCCGCCCTCGGGGCGGGAGACCCGCGTGCCCACCGGGAAATGCCGCGCCACCGCGTCGCTCACCTGCCGGACGTTGTCTTCCAGCGCCCGGCGGAGTTGGCGCAGGTGGCGTTCGTAGCCGCCGTTTTGCAGGTACTCGGCGATCGCCATCTGCGGGAGCGTCGCGTTGGCGAGGGTCGTATTGCGCTTCAGCTTTTCCACCTCGGCGCGAAAGCGCCCCGGTAAGGTCCATCCGACCCGGAAGCCCGAGGCCAGGGTCTTGGAAAAGGAGGAGCAGAACAGCACCCAGCCTTCGCGGTCGAAGGCGGCGATCGGCTTGAGGCGGCGCGCCTCGAAGTAGAGATCGCCGTAGATATCGTCCTCGATCAGGGGCAGGCGCCGTTTGGCGATCAGTCGCGCCAGTTCTCTCCGGTTTTCTTCGGGCATGCAGCAGCCCAGGGGGTTGAGAAAGCTCGGGATCGTGACCAGGGCCTTCACCTTGTGGCGCCGGAGCGCGGCGGTCAGCGCGGAGAGGCTCAAGCCCTCCCGAGGATGCGTCGGCAGCTCGAGGGCCTTCAGCCCCAGGCTCTCCATCAGCTCGAGGATGCCGTAGTAGCAGGGGGATTCGACGGCGACCGTATCCCCGGCCTTGGCGACCGCGCGGAGGCAGAGGTTGAGGGCCTCCATGCAGCCGTTGGTGATCAGCACCTCGTCGGGCTTGAAGGCCCAGCCGAGCTCGAGGCCGCGCTTGGCGATCTGGCGGCGCAGGGCGGGGAGGCCCGGCGGGAATTCGTAGCTTAAGGCCTTGGCGCAGGACTCGCGGGCCAGGGCGGCGGTCAGGCGAGCCAGGGGCTTGGCGGGCATCAATTCCGGCGAGACCACCGCCGCGCCCAACGGCACCACCTCGGGGTTCCGCGTGGAAGCCAGGACCTCCGCGATCAGGTCGCCCGAGCTCAGGCGGACCGCGGCGGTCGGAGGCGCCGAGATCTTGGGTTCGGGAGGAGGGGCGAGCGGACGAGGCTTCACGTAAAAGCCCGATTGCGGCCGCGCTTCGATCAAACCTTGGTTTTCCAGCAGGAAATAGGCCGGCAGGACGGTGGAGACGCTGACCCGTTGCTGGCGACTGGTGCGCCGCACGGAAGGGATGCGCTCGCCGGCGCGCAGCACGCCTTCGCGGATTTGTCGGGCGATGCCGCCCGCGACTTGTTCGTAGAGTTTGGCCTCGGCTCGATCCATGGGATGAAGACTACTCGATCCGGCCCTCGCGCGACATGCACAGTCCGTCGAAAGAACCACAGGTACAGTTTTTTATAAAAATAAACTGTTATGGTTACAATTTATTTTTATTGAATCTGTATTGTTTTGTCCAGGGGACTCATAGTCGGCTCATGAAGGCCTGGACGATCTCATTAGACGAAGGGCAATTGTGGCGGCCCGACTTTCGCGGGACGGCCTATCGGTTGCGCTGCGTCCGGGGCCGGGTCTGGGCGACGCGCGCCGGGGACGCGGAGGATCACATTCTCGATCCGGGGGAGGCCCTGGAGGCGGAAAAGGAAGACGGCGTCCTGGTGGAGGCGTTGACCCCCGCCGAGATCGTGGTAGGACCCGCGGCAGCCATGTCCGAAGCCCCCGCAGCTCCCACCGTCTCGCGCCTCGGCCTCTATGCCGCCTTCGCGGCCGTCTATCTGATCTGGGGCTCCACCTACCTGGCGATCCATTACGCCATCCAGACCTTGCCCCCCTTCCTGATGGCGGGCGCCCGGTTTTTCTTAAGCGGCTTGATCCTCGCCGTGGGTCTTTTGGCCCGCGGCGGGCCGCGGCCCGCCCGCGCCGATTGGCGCGGCGCCGCGATCGTAGGTGTCCTCCTGCTGGCGGGCGGCAACGGAAGCGTCGTTTGGGCCCAACAGCGCGTCCCCTCGGGGGTCGCGGCGGTGCTGATCGCGACCACCCCTTTTTGGATGATCTTTCTCGACCGGCTCAGCGGCGGGCTCCGGCGCATCTCCCCGCTCAGCGCCCTCGCCGCCTTGGCGGGGTTTGCGGGGGTCTTTGTCCTGCTCTTTCCCAAGGGCTTCGGCGGGGTCGGCGCGGTGCCCCTCGTTC